>JBKPFD010000229.1:0-3841 GCA_046729155.1 Actinomycetota bacterium | reverse complement strand
CTCCACGGCTGGCGGCGAGTGTGTCTTCATCAAGGAGTTCTTCTACCGCGATCAGGCTGGAAGTGCGGTCAACTGCGAGCGTCCCCTATCGGGCGGACGAGCACTCGAGCTCGGCGCGTCATGGACCCCTCCCCGGCTGATCAGCGGACGTGTCCGGCCTGACGTGCGGAGTGTCCGAGTCCGCTTCGCGGACGGTTCCACCACGACCCTGAAACCGACACGCGGATACGTCCTGTGGGCCGTGCCCAAGGCGCATGTGGAACCGGCGAGCGGAGTCGTCGCGTTCGAAGCGCTCGACGACAACGGGAAGGTGCTCGGCCGGCAGCCTTGGCCGCCGACTACCAGGTCTCGAAGGTCTTCCAGCCGGGATTGAACGCGGCGCCGGCGAGCTGCGGCGCGCACCACGTGTACGCGCCGTTCGGGCTGCACGCCTTCGCCGCAGTGCCGCCGTCGCCGTAGGCGCCCTGGATCGCCTG
Source organism: Actinomycetota bacterium (assembly GCA_046729155.1). GTDB lineage: Bacteria > Actinomycetota > Thermoleophilia > Gaiellales > Gaiellaceae > VAXT01. The sequence continues at coordinate 3,365 of JBKPFD010000229.1, read as the reverse complement.
CGCGAGGCGCGTCGCGAGCTGCGCCGTCTCGCCGGCCGACGCACTCCGCGGCGACTGGTTCCACGCGAAGCCGACCCGGCCGTCGGGATACGGCCTCGGGCCGGCCCAGGCACGCGCCGAGTAGACCTCGAGCGAGACGAACTTCAGCATCGTGTCGAGCGGGATCGTGTTCTGGCCATAGCCCTTCGCGTCCCGCCAGTACGCGGTCAGCACGGGCGTCCAGGCGCGGTCGAAGAACGCCCGGGCCGCTGCGGCCGTCGCCGGCCCCGCGTACGCCAGCTTGGCGATGTGCTGCGAGAAGTCGTTGATCGCCGTCGAGCGCTCGGCGATCCGCACGCGCTGGCCGGGGACGCAGACCCGCGAGCAGCTCGCGTACGTCTCCTGCGCCCACCACGCGACATGCGGCGTGATCGCCGCCCAGAACGCCGAGTCCTGCAGCCAGCCGCGGAGTGAGGCCTTGTACGGACCGAAGTTGCGCATCGACTGGCCCACGCCGACGATCAGCACCGCGCCGGCCGAGGGCGCCGAGCCCGCCGGGCCGGTGTAGAGGCCGCGGATCAGGTCGCGCGCCCGCTGCCGCGTCTCCTGCCGGGAGCGGATCGTCGACGGCAGTTCGTTGATCGCCCAGGTCTCGCCGCGGCGCACGTCGTACCCCGCGGCGGCCATCTTGCGCCGGAACGCGACGCCCTTCGCGTACCAGCTACCCGGCCGCCGGCCCCAGAACGTCCAGCTGAACTCCGCGACCGGATGGAAGTTCGGGCCCTTGCCACGGACCGCCTCGACGAGTCGCCGGCCACGCGGCGTGATCTTGTCGCTGACGGGCGGCAGGACGACGTAGTACTGCGCGCACGGCGTCTGGTTGGCCGCCAGTGCGTCGAGCAGCGGCTGCCAGCCGCGCGGGTTGTACGTCAGGACCTGAGCCTGGTACGGGCACCCGCTTCGTGCAGCAGGCGCCGACGAGCTCGGCACGGCGTTCGCGATCGCCGCGAGCAAGAGCGCGACCAGCAGGAGGATCCGCACAACAAGAGCATTTCCCGCCCGTCAAACTGGAAACGATGCCTGCGCCGAAGGAGCCGGTCCCGCTGTGGCGGTGGACGATCTGGTGGATCTGCCTCGGCGTCGCCGTCGTCCTCTTCTACGTCGTGCTCACCCCGATCTGGCTCGGGCTGCGCGCGCTCGCCCACCTCGCCGACTTCCGGCGGCGCGCCTCAGCGTCCTGAGCGCGGGCCCGAGCGCCTGCCGGCCGTGCAGGACGGGCTCGAACAGATCTCCCTCACGCGAGACTCGTTCCAGCACGACGGGCATCGTGAACCGCCGGAAGTCGAGCTCGGGCGTCAGCTCCTCCCAGCGGAGCGGCGTGGAGACAGGCGCGCCGTGCCGCGGCCGCACCGAGTAGACCGACGCGATCGTCTTGCCCCAACCGTTCTGGCGGTGGTCGACGAGAACCCCGCGCCGCTTCTTCTTCAACCACTCGGCGGTCAGCATCCCAGGGTGCTCCTCGGCCAGCCCGCGCGTCAGGAGCTCCGCGAACTCGTACGTCTCGTCGAACCCGTACCGGCGCGCGATCGGCACGAGCACGTGGATCCCGGTCGACCCGCTCGTCTTCACGAACGACTCGAGCTCGAGCTCCTCGAGCCGTTCCCGCACGAGGTGCGCTACCTCGATCGCGAGCTGCCACTCCCCGTCAGGCGGGTCGAGGTCGAAGAGCGCGAACTCAGGCCGGCCGGGCTTGTCGACCCGGGAGTACCACGCGTTCATGTCGATGCAGTGCATCTGCACCGTCCACAGCAGCGTCGGCCTGTCGTTGACGAGGACGAAGTCGACGAGCCGTGATCCGCCCTCGCGCGGGTGGGTCCGGAACCGCCGCGTCTTGACCCACGACGGCATGCCCTTCGGCGCCTGCTTCTGGAAGAACGAGCCGCCGCGGATCCCCTCGCGCCAGCGCTTCATCGTGAACGGGCGGTCGCGGAGGTGCGGGACGAGCACCGGCGCCACCTCACGGTAGTACTCGAAGAGGTCGCCCTTCGTGACTCCGTCGTCCGGAAAGAGCACGCGGTCCGCGCTCGTCAAGCGCACGTCTTTTTCGGCCACGAGCGGGAGTATTGCGGCTCGACTGTGGGAAGATTCGGCTGATGGCGACGACGGCGACGCGATACGTCTACGACTTCGACGAGCAGTCGGAGGGCGGCCGGGAGCTGCTCGGGGGCAAAGGCGTCGGGCTCGCCGAGATGACGCAGCTCGGCATCCCTGTCCCGGCCGGATTCACGATCACGACGGACGCGTGCCGCGCGTACATGGCCGCGGAGGGCGAGCTTCCGGACGGGCTCGAGGACGAGATCGAGGCGCATATCCGCGCGCTCGAGGAGAAAACGGGGAAGCCGTTCGGCGACAGCGAGGACCCTCTGCTCGTCTCGGTGCGCTCCGGAGCCGCGGTCTCGATGCCCGGGATGATGGACACGATCCTCAACCTCGGCCTCAACGACGAGGCCGTCGAGGGGCTCGCCCGGACGACCGGCAACCCGCGCTTCGCGAACGACTCCTACCGGCGGTTGATCCAGATGTACGGCGAGGTCGTCGACGGTATCCCCGCCCACCGCTTCGAAGACGCGCTGACGAAGCTGAAGGAAGACCGCGGCGCGAAGCAGGACGTCGATCTCTCGGCCGATGACCTCGCGGCGCTGATCGACACGTACAAGCAGATCTACGCAGAAGAGACGGGCCACGAGTTCCCGCAGGACGCGCGCGAGCAGCTCGGGCGCGCCGTCCGGGCCGTCTTCGAATCGTGGAACACCCCGCGCGCGCAGGTCTACCGCCGCGCCCACCACATTCCGGACGACCTCGGCACCGCGGTCAACGTCGTGCAGATGGTCTTCGGCAACAAGGGTGAGCGGTCGGCGACCGGCGTTGCATTCACCCGCGATCCCTCCACGGGCGAGCGTGGTCTGTACGGAGAGTTCCTCGTCGACGCGCAGGGCGAGGACGTGGTCGCGGGCATTCGCACGCCGGAGCCGATCGAGCGGATGAAGGACACGCTCCCGGAGGCGTTCGACGAGCTTCTCGAGACGATGGGCCGCCTCGAGCAGCACTACCGCGACATGCAGGACATCGAGTTCACGATCGAGGACGACCGGCTCTATCTCCTGCAGACGCGCACGGCGAAGCGGACCGCGGCCGCCGCCCTGAAGAGCGCCGTGGACATGGTCGAAGAAGGCCTGATCTCGAAAGAGGACGCCGTCGCGCGCATCGACCCCGGCCAGCTCGACCAGCTCCTGCACCCGATGATCGACCCTCAGGCCGACTTCGAGGTCGCTGCCCGCGGCCTCAACGCGTCGCCGGGAGCCGCGTCCGGCAAGGTCGTGTTCGAC
>JBKPFD010000228.1:0-13243 GCA_046729155.1 Actinomycetota bacterium | reverse complement strand
GGCTAACGGAGCCAGGCGCATTTACACCCCCTTCCCCCGGCAAACCGCCACCGCCAAGCGGGCGGACGCAACGCCCCCACCCGCGGCCGATTTCGGGTATCCGGCACCGCCGTCAGGCGTCCCGGACGGGCCGCAGTGGGTGCTTGAGCACTGGAGCCACAATGTCGCCAGGGCCTTCCAGTTCATCCGCGTCGAGGACATCGCCTACGACCGCACGCACCCGAACGTCGTCTACTTCGCCGACACGGGTGAGCCGCGGGCGATCCCCGACGGCCAGGGACGCCTCCGCCGTGGTGCTTCGGGGACGCGCGGCCAGTACATGAACGGGCGCATCTTCAAGTTGGTGCTCGATCCGGACAACCCGCTCGTCGTGCAGAGCCTCTCCGTCCTCACCGACCAGGACGTGCTCGGCTACAACAACCCCGCGGCGATGCACCAGCCGGACAACGTCGAGACGACGGCTAACAGCCTGCTGATCACGGAAGACCCGGGCAGTCACAACCAGGGCGCCGCGATCGGGTACGCCAAGGTTTGGCGCTACACGCTTCCGGCCGGGCCCCTCACGCCCGTCGCTCAGGTCGACCAGTCGCTGCGGCCGGATCTCACTCCGGGCTCGTGGGAGTCGAGCGGCATCATCGACGCCTCGGCGGCCTTCGGGCGCGGTGCGTTCCTGCTCGACGTGCAGGCGCACGGGTTCGAGATCGACAGCGAGCCGAGCCCCTTCCCGGGCGTCACCTACATGCGCGAGCACGGTCAGCTCTTGCTGTTCCGAGAACCAAACTCGTAAAACCGAACCGACTACGCCGCCGGGGCCTCCGCGGTCCCGGCGGCAATTACTGCCAGAACTCCTTCGCCGTAGCGCTCGAGCTTCGCAGGCCCGACACCGGGAACCTGGGCAAGCTCAGCCAGAGAGGCCGGCGCCTCGGCCGTGATCGCCGCGAGCGTCGAGTTGTGGAAGACGACGTAGGCAGGCACGTCGTGTGCCTTCGCCGTCTCGAGCCGCCACTGCTTGAGCGCGGCGTACAGCGGATCGTCGGGCTCGACGGGCCTCGCCGGAGCCTCGCGCCGGACGCCGAGCTCCGTCAGGAAGCGGCTCGGCTTGCCGGCCCACGTGATCGTGAGGTGGCGCTTCGCGCGCGTCATGCCGACGTAGAGCAACCGCCGCTCCTCAGCGATCGCGGCGGGTGTCTTCGACAGCTTGGAGGGCAGCTCGCGCTCCTCGAGACGCGGCAGGAAGACGGCCTCGAACTCGAGCCCCTTCGCGCGGTGGTACGTGAGCAGATGCACGCCCCGCCCTTCTCCGCCGGTCCCGAAGCGTTCCTGCAGGTGCGCGACGAACTCGGCGACGGTCTGTGACCCGTCGTCGAACTCCTCGGCGAGCCGCACGAGCCGCGCCAGGTCGTTCTGCCGCGTGACCTCGCGCTCGCCCAGCCCGTCCGGGATGCGCTCGAGGAGACCTTGCTCGCGGGCTACGCTCTGCACGGCGCCGGACACGCCGCCGCCCGCCCTCCGTAGGCCCTTGAGCACCTGCCTCGCGCCGTCGCGCGCGAGCAAGGCCGCGCCCTGGAACGGCAGGCCGGCGGCCGTGAACGCCTCCTCGAAGTCGGCCGAGCGTGCATTCGTCCGGTAGAGAAGCGCCATCTCCTCGAACGGCACGCCCTCCTCCTGCAAGGCGCGCACGCGCTCGACGAGAAAGCCCGCCTCGGCCTCGGCGTCCGCGAAGGCTCTCGTCGCCGGCTCCGGACCGCCGAGACAGACCGCCCGCAGCACCTTCTCGGCGCCGCCGAGCTGCGGCACGAGCCGGTTCGCCGCCGCGAGCACCTCGGGCGTGGAGCGGTAGTTGTCCTCGAGCCTGACGACGGCCGCGTGCGGGAACCGCTCGGGCATCGCGAGCAGGTATTCGGGCGTCGCGCCGGTGAAGGCGTAGATCGACTGGTAGTCGTCGCCGACCGCGCACAGCTCGTCCCGGTCGCCGAGCCAGAGGTCGAGCAGCGACTGCTGGAGCAGGTTCACGTCCTGGTACTCGTCGACCGTGAAGGCGCGATAGCGCTCCTGCACCTGCGTCAAAGCGCCTCCGTCCGCCTCGAAGAGTCGAATCGCCAGCTCGAGCAGGTCCTCGAAATCGACCCAACCCTGGTCGCCCTTGCGCCGCTCGTACTCGCGGTAGACGCGCGCCATCAGCTGTGCCGGGATCGGCGGCTCGTGGTCGCCGAGCGAAGAGAGGTACTCGCCGGGCGAGATGCGGCGGTTCTTGGCCCACTCGATCTCCGTCGCGAGGTCACCTGCGGGCCGGAAGCGGTACGGCCGCCGCAGCGTGTTGCCGATGTGCCGCAACGGCAGCGCCTTCGACGCGAGGATCTTCTGGGGCGGCTCGGAAGCGAAGAAGCGCAGCTGGCCGAGCGCGGCCGAGTGGAAGGTGCTCGCGCGCACGCCGGACGCACCGAGCGTCTCGAGGCGAGACCGCATCTCGCCTGCGGCCTTGTCCGTGAACGTGACGGCGAGGATCTCGCCTGCCTCGAACGTGCGGGTCGCGACCTGGTTCGCGATGCGGCGCGTGACCGTCGTCGTCTTGCCCGAGCCCGCCCCCGCGAGGATGCAGACAGGCCCGCGGACGGCCTCGACCGCACGCCGCTGCTCGGCGTTCAGGCCGTCGAATATCGCGTCCGCGCGCACCGGCCCACCCTAGTGGGGGCCGAAGACGGCGCTAGTGAAGCGTTTGCTCCGAAACCGCGTCTTCTTGCGCAACGCCGAGGCGTCTCGGCGCACGCACCATCGACGAGAGGCGCGAGACGACCTCGAGCGTCTCGCCGGCGTCGACGATGCGCTCGAGCTCGGCGAGCTCTTCCTCGAGCCAGACGCCGTCGATCGGCGCCCGGGCCGCGCGCTTGATCTTCGGATGCTCGGTCTCGCCGACGAGCTCGTCCTCGCCCCAGAGGTCCTCGTGCAGCTTCTCGCCCGCGCGGGCGCCGATGAACTCGACCGGGATGTCCTTCTCCGGCTCCTTGCCGGAGAGGCGGATCATCGAGCGCGCGAGGTCGATGATCTTCACCGGCTCGCCCATGTCGAGCACGAAGATCTCGCCGCGGCCGCCGATCGCCCCCGCCTGGACGACGAGCGACACGGCCTCGGGGGTCGTCATGAAGTAGCGCGTCATCTCGGGATGCGTGACCGTGACCGGGCCGCCCTTCGCGATCTGGCGCTTGAAGATGCGGATGACGCTCCCCGCCGAGTCGAGGACGTTGCCGAAGCGGACGGCGACGAAGCGGGTCGGGATGTCGTCGCGCTGCCCATAAGCCTCGATGATCCACTCGCAGAGCGCCTTCGACTGCCCGTAGATCGCCGCCGCGTTCAGCGCCTTGTCCGTCGAGATGAGCACGAATCGCTGCGTGCCGAGCTCGACCGCGACCTCGGCGACGACCTTCGTCGCGAGCACGTTGTTGCGGACGGACTCGAGCGGGTTCGCCTCCAACAGCGCCACGTGCTTGTAGGCCGCAGCGTGGAAGACGACGCTGGGCCGGTAGCGGTCGAAGACCCTTCGTACCTTCTCGCGGTCGCCGATGTCGGCCAGCACCGGCACTGCCGCCGGGAAGCCGCGGTCGTCCACGAGCTCGCGCTCGATGTCGAACAGCGCGGTCTCGGCGTGGTCGACGAGGATCAGGCGCGCCGCTCCCGCGCGGGCCGCCTGACGGCAGAGCTCGGAACCGATCGACCCGCCCGCCCCCGTGACGAGCACGGTCTCGTCCCGCAGGTACGACGAGATCTGGGCGAAGTCGACCTCCACCGGCTCGCGGCCGAGGACGTCCTCGACCTGCACGGGACGGATCTGCGCAGCGAGGTTGTGGTCGCCGGAGATCAGCTCGTAGAGGCCGGGCAGCGTCTTCACGGGCACCTGCGCGTCGCGCGCAGCCTCGACGACCTGCTGGCGCACGTCGCCCGCGGCGGAGGGGATCGCGATCAGGAGCTCGTCCGGCCGGTTGTCGCGAAGGATGTGCGGCAGCTCGGCGGTCGTGCCGAGGACGCGGATGCCGTGGATGCGCAGGTTCTTCTTGCGGCGGTCGTCGTCGACGAGACCGATCGGCGTGTAGCCGAGCGCGCGCGACTTCTGCATCTCCCGGATCACGAGCTGGCCCGCGTCCCCCGCGCCGACGACGAGCACCTCCTTGCCGCGCGCGACGAGCCCGCCGGCCGGCGGCCGCTCGAAGATCGTCCGGGCCGCGAGTCGCGTCCCCGCGACGAACGCGAGCAGGAGCAGCCAGTCGATGACGGCGATCCCGCGCGGCAGCCGGCTCGTGTCGTCCGGCGGGAAGAAGTAGAGCGTGAACCCGACGAGGAGCGACGCGACCGTCACGCCGCGCAGCGCGCCCCACATGTCCCGAGTCGACACGTAGCGCCACCAGCGGTTGTAGAAGCCGAAGGCCGTGAAGACGAGCAGCTTGATCGCGACGACGAGCCCGACCGTCTGCCACTCGATGAGCCGGTCGTAGTACGGCGGGATGCCCGAGTCGGAATCGAACCGGAGCTCGAACGCGAGCCGCCACGCGAGGACGATCAGCGCCGCGTCCGCGGCGAGCTGCCAGACCCGGTGGACGTTCACCGGGCTTCTCATCGGACGGCGCCCTCGAGCGATACGGCTCTCTTCACCGCGGCCACGACGCGTTCCTGCACGTCCGCGCCGATTCCGGCCCAGAGCGGCAGAGCGAGGTTCTCCCGCGAAGCACGCTCGGTGACGGGGAAGTCCCCTTCACGGTGCCCGAGCTCGGCGAGCGCGGGCTGGAGATGCAGCGGCGTACGGTAGTAGGCCGCCGAGGCGATCTCAGCATCCGCGAGGGCCTCGGCGATGCGGTCGCGCTCGGCGGAGCGGACGACGTACATGTGGTAGACGTGGCCCGGCTCGTCCGCGGGCAGGTCGCAGGCCTCGCCAAGCCCGAGCTCGTCGTAGCGCGCCGCGGCCTCGCGCCGCAGGCGGTTCCACTCCTCGACACGCGGCAGGAAGACGCGCAGCATCGCCGCCTGCACCTCGTCGAGGCGCGAGTTGTAGCCCGCGAGCTCGAAGCGCTGCTTGTCGCGCGAGCCGTGGAAGCGCAGGAGCCGGATGCGGTCGGCAAGCTCGCCGTCCCGCGACGCGACGAGGCCGGCATCGCCGAGCGCGAAGAGGTTCTTCGTCGGGAAGAAGCTGATCGTGGAGAGCGCGCCGGTCTGCGCGACGCCCTGCGCGCCGAAGGCCTGCGCCGCGTCCTCGACGATCGGCACGCCGAGCTCCGCGAACCGGCCGAGCCGCGCCGGCCTCCCGAAGAGGTGCACCGGGATGATCGCCTTCGTCTTCGCCGTCACGCGGGCGGCGGCGTCCTCGGCGTCGAGGTTCAACGTCTGCTCGTCGATCTCCGCGAACACGGGCTTCGCGCCGCGGCGGAGGATCGCCTCTGCCGTCGCGTAGAACGTGAAGCTCGGGCAGACGACCTCGTCTCCAGGCCCGACGCCGAGTGCGTCCAGGGCGAGGACGAGCGCATCGGTGCCGTTTGCGACCCCGACGGCGTGGGGGACGCCGAGGTACGCGGCTGCCTCCTCTTCGAAGGCGCTCACCTGCGGGCCGAGGATGAAGCGCCCCGAGTCGAGCACCGAGGCGAAGGCTTCTCTCAGCTCGTCCGCGAAGGGCGCGTACTGCGCCCTGACGTCAACGAGCGGGATCTGCGGCACGGCGAGCCAGTCTAGTGGAGCGCCGGCGGCGGACATACAGGTAGACGACACCCATGACGAGCAGCACGATGAAGGCGTAGTCCACGTAGCGGAAGGCGTGGTGGAAGTCCTCGTAGTTGCTGCCGAACCACCAGCCGATGCCCGCGAGGCCGAAGCACCAGGGGATGCAGCCGAGGAACGTCAAGACGGTGAACCGCACCGGCTCCATGCGCGCGACTCCCGCCGGGATCGAGATGAACGACCGGACGACGGGCGTCATTCGACCCAGGAAGACCGCGGCGTCGCCGTAGCGGTCGAACCAGCGATCGGCGCGCTCGAGGCGCTCGGGCCCGATGTGCAGCCACTTGCCGTGGCGCTCGAGGTACGGCCGGCCGCCGTAAGCACCGATCGCCCAGCCGATCAGCGAGCCGACGGTGTTCCCGAGCACGCCGGCGAGGGACATGGCCACGAAGGCCCAGAACTCGGACTCGATCGGCTTCCCGAAGAGGACGACGCTCTGGCCCGCGAAGGCGCCGGCCGCCACGGCTCCCGCGTACACCATCACGAGCTCGCTCGCGGCCGGGAGCACCGCATCGACCACCATCAGGATGAAGACGGCGTAGAGGCCGTGGTCCCCGATCGCCGACGTCAGCTCATGGGTGACCGACGAGACGATCGACGCGAGGAGCACCGGGCGGAGTGTAGGCCTTAGAGGTCGCTGCGAAATGAAGTTCGATTGTTTCGACCGGTCATTTCAGACGGTCGCCGGGCAAAGCCCGCCGACCTGATGGTCGGCGCCGCCGAGTCGGCGCCTTTAGCGCCGCGCGCGCCGGACGACGAAGCGGCGCGACAGCTCGACGGGCCCGTAGCGGTTATTCGCGACGACGCGGACGACGTAGAGCCCGCGGTAGGCGAGCGCGCGGTTGCCGAAGCGGCCGTCCCAGCGCACGGTCTTCGTGCCCGGCAGCATCACTCGGTTCGCGACCGTGCGCACAGGAGTACCGGACGGAGTCTCGATCGTCACGCGCACGCGGGCCGGGTTTGCCAGGCGGAAGCCGATGGGGAGAGCGTTGCGCCGCTTCCGCACGCGGAAGACGGTTTTCGTGCGCAGCCGCGCGAGGGTCGTGTTCAGCCAGAACAGGCGCTCGACCGCGGAGTGCTGGCCGTTCTGGTCGACCGCGTTGATCACCCAGCGCCAGCGGCCTTCGAGCTCGGGGGCACCCTCGGGCGTGCGCCCCGACCACGTCAGCCGGTAGACCCCCGGCACGCGGGCTCCGGTCTCGGTCCGGCGCGGGATCCGGTCCGGGCCGACGAGGCTCGCTGTGACCGTCGACGGGCGCACGAGCTTGTAGGAGAGCGACTGCACCTCGGCGATGCCGTCGCCGTTCGGGGAGAGGACCTTCTGCGCCGCCGGCGGCGCGTGCACGCCGTAGTAGAAGAGCGTGAGGCTGTCCCCGACGGCACGCTCGCCGCCGGGATCGGAGGGGCGGTTGAGGAGCTTGCCGTCGAACGCCATCGTCGACGAGCCGCCCGAGTCGAGCCCCATGCCACGCACGACCCCCAAGCCGGTGAGGATCTGCGCGAGCTCAAACGTCGTTACGCCGGCGCTGTAGCGAGCCTGGCGCCCGTCGACGACGACGAGCACGAGCCGTCCGTCGGCGAGTTGGCCGACGCCGGTGCGCGGATTGCGCGGGTCGAGCTGGCTCGCCGAGAAGGCTTCGAGCGCCCGGTAGACCGGCTGGCCGTCGCGGACGATGACGGGGCCGCCGCCGATCGCATCCACGACTGCGCCCCACTCCGGCCGCAGGACGAGCCGAACGGTCATGGGCTCGCCCACCGCGGTCTCCGCGGCAAGGCGCGTCGCCCCGCCTCCGCGGGCCATCAGCACCGCTCCGTCGGGCGGAATCGGCGTGCCACCGCCGACCGTGATCGCCGCGACCGTGCCCGGCAGGTCGTTGTTCGGCGCCGCGGGCGGGAACGGCTGGAGCACGACCTCGATGGCGCCGCGCATGACGGGCGTCGACGGGCCCCAGGCGGGCGTGAAGAGCGATGTCCCGTGCGCACCCGGGCGCTGGTTGAGGCCGTTCAGCAGCCTGCGCGGCCCAAGGCCCTGCCACTGGCCGAGCATCGCCACACGATCGACGAGGAGCGTGCCGTCGTCCGTGATGCCGAGGCTCGACCGGCGCGGGTGAGGCGGCGCCTTCAGCACGCCCGACTGCATGTGCATGCTGGTCGGCAAGCCCTCGTCCCAGGTGAACAGGTTCCCGTTCACGCCTGCGACAGTGGCGCTCGCCGAGGCGCGCCGCTGCATGGACGTCACGGTCTCGCGGCCGAGGAGCACGTCGTTGGCCAGAATCGGCCGAAGCGCGTAGAGCCCGCCGGGCTTCGGCCCGCGCATGACGTGGACGACGGCCGCGCCGCGCGGCGTGAAGCGCACCTGGCGCTCGTACGAGACGCCCGGCATCAGCGGCACCGGACCGGCGTGCGCCGGAGCCGCGAAAACGGCCGCGATCACACCGGCGATGACGGCTTTCCGGAGCACGAACGGCCAGCACGCTAGCGGAACCCGGAAGCGGAACCAGGACTCTTTACACGTTTCAAACGAGGCCGCTATTGCGGACACGTCGCACGCGCGTCGTCGTCTCGGTCGTCGCTAGCGGCGGACCGAGAAACGTCTCTCGAGCTCAGCCGGCCCGAACGAGTTCGACGCCAGCACGCGGGCGACGTAGGAACCGCTGAACGCCCGCGCCCCGCTGCGGTAGCGGCCGTTCCACCGGATGCTTGCCTGCCCCGCGCGCAGCCGGCGCGTGATCGTGCGGACCCGCGCGCCGCTCGACGTCTCGATCGTCAGCGTCACGACTGCAGGTCGGGCGAGACGGAAGCGCACGCGGAGGGAGCCGCTGCGTCGCCTGAGCACGACTCGGGACGGCCGGACCTGGAGATAGCCGAGCGTGTTGTTGAGGAAGAAGGCGCGCTCGGCCTTCGACTCGCGTCCTTCGTCGTCCAGCGCGTTGATCACCCAGCGCCAACCGCCCTCCGGCTCGAGAGTGCCGTCCGCCTTTCGGCCCGACCATGTGAAGCGGTAGACGCCCGGCTCGCGGATCCCGGTGTGGATCTCCCGCGGAACCCGGTCCGGGCCGATCAGGCTCGCGGTCACCGTCGAGCGGCGGACGAGCTTGTACGCAAGTGACTGCACCTCGCCGACGCCGTCCGCGTTCGGGGAGAGCACCTTCTCGGCGGGAAGCGGCGCGTGGACTCCGTAGTAGAAGACGAATAGCGCGTCGGACACCGCCCGCTCGAAGCGCTCAGAGGGCCGGTTGAGCAGCTCGCCGTCGAACGCCATCGTCGTCGAGCCGCCGGCGTCCAACGCCGACGCCGTCACCGCACGGAGCCGGACCATCGTCTGCGCCAGCTCGAAGTTGGTCATCCCCGTCGAGTAGCCGGGACGGCGGCCGTCGACGGCGACGAGGACGATGCTGCCGTCGGCGCGCTGGCCGACGGCCGTGCGCGGATGCCGCAGGTTGAGCTGCCCGCTCGAGAAGTCCTCGAGCGCGCGGAAGACCGGCTGGCCGTCCTTGACGATCAGCGGCCCGCCGCCGATAGCGTCGGTGATGCCGCTCCACTGCGGGCGCAGGATCAAGAGCACGGTCACCTGCTGGCCGAGCTGGGCCTCCGCCGCGAGCCTGCCTGCGGACGAGCCGCGCGCGACGAGAACGGCACCGTCGGGCGGAATCGGGGTGCCGCCGCCCGGCTTGGCCGCGACTACGGTCCCGGTCAACTCCGTGAAGGCGGCCGCCGGCGGGAAGGGCTGCAGCACGATCTCGACGGTGCCCTGCGTGAACGGCGTCGCCGAGCCCCAGGCCGGCGTGAAGAGCGATGCCCCCTCGGGCCCGGGCCGCTGGTTGAGGCCGTTGAGAGGCCGCCGCTGGCTCGACCCCTGCCACTGGCCGATCATCGCGACGCGCTCGACGGCCAGCCGGCCGTCGCCTGTGATCCCGATGCTCGAGCGCCGCGGATGCGGAGGCGTCTTGAGGACACCCGACTCCATCAGCATCCCGCTCGGCAGCCCCTCCGAGAACGTGAACAGGTCGCCGTTCACGCCCCCGACCGTGGCGATCGACGAGACGCGGCGCTGCATCGAGGTCACCGTCTCCCGGCCGAGAAGCGAGCCGTTCGACATGACAGGGCGCAGCGCGTAGAGGCCGCCCGGCCTCGGTGCCGTCATCACGTGGATGACCTCGGGCCCGTGCGGGGTGAACTGCACCTGCTTCTCGTAGGTGACGCCGGGCATGAGCTGGATCGGCTCGGCGTACGCGGCCGGCGCAAACAGGCCCGCGAGCGCCGCGGCGATGAGGATTCGGCGAAGCACGACGGCGCCGAGGCTAGCGGAAGGGTCCGCGGGAGCGCTCACCCCGCAGGGGAGGTCCTAGCGGCGACCGACCAGGAGATTGATCCTGGTGCCACGCGCCCGCCGGAGGCCTGCGCGCGGGCTCTGCGCGATGACACGGCCGCGAAGCGCACGCCGCGAATGCGCCGACCGGACGCGCCCGACGCGGCAGTTTGTCCGCTGGATCCTCGTCCGCGCCGTCGCCAGTCGTAGGCCGATGACCCGCGGCACGATGCACAGCCGCGGCGGAGACGGCGGAGGCGGCCCAGGCGGGGGCGGAGGCGGCCCGGGCGGCGGGGGCGGGGGCGGAGGTGGAGGCGGCGGTGGTGGAGCTGGCGGCGGAGGCGGAGGAGGCGGCGGCGGTGGAGGTGGCGGTGGCGGTGCCGCCTGGTCGTAGTCGACGAAGCGCAGCAGAGCGCTCCGCTCGCCGGTCGGGTCCGTGAACGGCGCGCAGCAGCCGTAGACGACAGCGACCCGGCCAGGAGCTCCGGCGGCAAGCGCCGGATGGACCTCGTCCTTCGGGTTCGTCGAGATGGCCAGGTTCGGCGTGTCGAGTGAAACCCCGGCCGTGCTCACTCGCGTCCCGTAGATGTCGTAGTTCGTCCGGCTCCGGGAGTCCTGCCAGACGACGAAGTAGTAGCCGCCCGAGAAGGCGATGGCCGGAAGGGTCTGCTCGTCCTGCCCCGCGCCGACCAGGAAAGCAACCGGATCAATGACGGTCCCCGCCGGGGAGATGCGCGCTCCGTAGATGTCGCTCCGCAGGGTGAAGCGACGGTCCTGCCACGCGACGAGGTAGTTCGTGCCGTCGAACGCGAGCACAGGCCACTTCTGGTGGTTGGGCGCGTCGGAGATCAAGAACCCACCGACCGGATCGAGCGCGAGGCCGCTCGTGCTGACACGGCCGCCGTAGACGTCACAACAGCCGTTTCGGTGGTCGTGCCACACGACGAGATAGCCCGACCCGTCGAATGCGACCGACGGCGCGGCGTCGAGGACCGTCGTCGCGAGAACGATGCCTGCTGGGTCGAGGACCTCACCGCTCCGTGTGACGCGCGTCGCGACGATCGACGTGTCGTGGCGCCAGACGACCAGGTAGTTCGTGCCGTCGAAGGCGAGGGCCGGGTCGTTCGCGCCGCAGGGCGGCGTCGAGATCAGCTTGCCGGTGCCGTCGACCACGGTCCCGGACTGGGAGACGCGCGACGCGTAGAGCTCGCCGCAGGACCCGGCGCGCCGGTCGGCCCAGGCGACGAAGTAGTCGGTGCCGTCGAAGGCGATCGCGGGCTGCTCTTGCGCCTCGGCAAGCGTCGAGATCGGGATCCCCGTGCCGTCCAGCCCCGTTCCCTGCTGGTTGACGCGAGCCCCGAAGACGTCGCTCGGGCCGCTCCGCAGGTCTCCCCACACGACGAAGTGGTTCGTTCCGTCGAAGGCGAGTGCCGGCGTGTTCTGGTGGCTGGGCATCATCGGCGCGACGTAGTGCTCCGCGCCGACGACCGTCGCGTTCGTCTGCGAGAACCCGGCGCCGACGGCAAGCGCGCCCGCGATCGCGCAAGCGACGAAGATCGCCGGCCCGCGCCGTCTCACTCCCCTCCCCCTCATCTCCCGCCCGCCAGTCTGCACGATTGCGGGCTCGTTGCCTAGAGGCCGTTCGGCCTATTGCGCTGCTAGTTCCAGACCTTCACGTCCCGGTACAGCGTGTCGCGCTGCACCGGGGTCTTGCCGAGCGCCTTGATCGCGCGCACGAAGTCGTCCGTCGACGCGCGGTGCGTCGTACCCGCCGCGGAGACGACGTTCTCCTCGATCATCACCGAGCCGAGGTCGTCGGCGCCGAACCCGAGCGCGACCTGGCCGACCTTCATCCCCTGGGTCACCCAGGACGACTGGATGTGGTCGACGTTGTCGAGGTAGATGCGGCTGACGGCCTGCGTCAGCAGATACTCGACCGAGGTCGGATAGTGCTCGACGAGCGGCGCCAGTCGCGTGCCCTCCGGCTGGAACGTCCACGAGATGAAGGCGCGGAACCCGCGGGTCTCGTCCTGCAGCTCGCGGATGCGGCGCATGTGCTCGACGCGCTCGGCGAGCGTCTCGACGTGCCCGTACATCATCGTCGCGGTCGTCGACATGCCCAACCGGTGGGCGTGGCGCATGACGTTCAGCCAGTCGGCCGTCTTCGTCTTCTTCGGCGCGATCACGTCGCGGACACGGTCGACGAGGATCTCCGCTCCGCCGCCCGGGATCGAGTCGAGCCCGGCGTCGCGGAGGCGCGTGAGCGTGGCGGGAATCGTGAGCTTCGAGCGGCGGGCGATGTGCTGGATCTCCGGCGGCGAGAGCGCGTGGAGGTGCGCCTTGTACCGGGACTTGATCGAGCGGAACAGGTCCTCGTAGTAGTCGATGCCGAGATCCGGGTGGTGCCCGCCCTGCATGAGGACGCCGGTGCCGCCGATCGCGAGCGTCTCCTCGATCTTCTTGAAGATGACGGGCTTCGGGAGCAGGTAGCCCTCGCTGCGGTCGCCCGGCCGGCGGTAGAAGGCGCAGAAGTCGCAGTCGGTGACGCAGACGTTCGTGTAGTTGACGTTCCGGTCGATGATGAACGTGACGCGGGTCGAGTCGGTCTTGCGCGCGCGCAGCTCGTCGGCGGCCCGCCCGATCGCGACGAGGTCCTTCGACTCGAGCAGCGTCAGCGCCTCCGCGTCGGAGATCCGCTCGCCGGCCAGCGCCTTCTCGAGGATCTGCGCGGTCATGCCAGGCAGTCCTCGACGGCGCTCATCTCGTCGTCGCTCACCTCGGGCCCGACTTTGCCGGTCTGATGGCCGTAGACGATCACGTTGCCCTTCGTGTGCAGGATGCCTCGCGGAACGCGAAACTGCTTCACGTAGTTCTTCGCCTGCTGGCCGTTCGGGAGAAACAGGATGTCGAAGGCCTTCGTCTGGTCAGTGGTCAGACGCACGGCGTCCCGCTGCGTTCCCATGACCTGGGTCTTGCCGAGCTGCTTGAGGCACCCGACGCTCTCGCCGTACGTGTAGTGCGATTCGTTCCCTCCTCCGCAGGCGGCGAGGAGCAGGACGAGCCCGGTGCTCAGGAGGAGCTCGCGGGTCACGCCGGGACCGCCTCGCCGTAGACGAACCTCAGGTTCGGGACGCGGTCGAGCTGCCCGGCGTCGCGGGCGAGCTCGAGGAACGTGAAGAG
>JBKPFD010000227.1:0-1145 GCA_046729155.1 Actinomycetota bacterium | reverse complement strand
GTACAAGGGCCCGGCCGAGACGGCCGAATTCTGCGTCGAGCTCAAGCGGCGCGCCGACGGCTTCGAGGGCATCGACGTCGCCGTTTGTCCGCCGTTCACGTCGCTCGCCGTGGCCGTACAGATCCTGGCCGGGACGGACGTGGCCGTCGCCGCGCAGAACGTCCACTGGGAGCCGGAGGGCGCCTTCACTGGCGAGATCTCCGCGCCCATGCTGCGTGAGCTCGGCGTCTACGGCGTGATCGTCGGCCACTCGGAGCGCCGCCAGCACTTCGGCGAGACGGATGAGACCGCGGCGAAGCGGGCACGCGCCGCGCTCGATGCGGGCCTGTCCGTGATCGCCTGCGTCGGCGAGCTCGAGGAGGAGCGAGAGCGCGGCGCGACGGAGGAGGTCCTGCGCCGGCAGGTCTCGGTGCTCGAGGCCGAGGACAATCTCGTAATCGCCTACGAGCCGGTCTGGGCGATCGGCACCGGCAAGACCGCGACCCCGGAGATCGCCCAGGAAGCGCACGCGTTCATCAAGACGCTCCTCGACGTGCCTGTGCTCTACGGCGGCTCGGTGAAGCCCGACAACGCGGAGGGGCTCCTGCGGCAACCGGACGTCGACGGCGCTCTCGTCGGCGGGGCCTCGCTCGAAGTGGAATCGTTCGCGGCGATTTGCCAGAGCGCTACGCGCCTGAGGTAGAGGAAGAGGCCATTCAGGGAACGGCCCCTTGCCGAAGTACAGCCTCGTAGCGCTCGTCATCCTGGACGGCTGGGGGCTCGCGCCGCCCGGCCCCGGCAACGCGGTCGATCTCGCGGAGACCCCGGTCTTCGACCGGCTCTGGGCCGAGTACCCGCACACGACGCTCGAGGCTTCGGGCGAGGCCGTGGGCCTGCCGCCGGGACAGATGGGCAATTCCGAGGTCGGGCATCTGACGATCGGCGCCGGCCGCGTGCTCTTCCAGGATCTGATGCGAGTCAACCTGGCGATCGAGGACGGCTCGTTCTTCGAGAACGCGGCGCTAGCCGCCGCCTTCGAGCGCGGCCGGCAGCGCGGCGGCAACGTGCACCTGCTCGGTCTCGTCTCGTACGGCGGCGTCCACTCGCACATCGACCATCTGCGGGCCCTGCTCGAGCTCGCGCGGCGGCAGGGGATGGAGGAGCGG
>JBKPFD010000226.1:0-11173 GCA_046729155.1 Actinomycetota bacterium | reverse complement strand
CCAGCACGAGCCCACGGCTGACCCGCGCCATCTCCTTCAGCGCTCCGGCCGGATCCTGGAAGTGGTGCGCGGCGACGCGGCACGCGACGACGTCGAAGCTCTCGTCGGCGAAGGGGATCTCCTCAGCGCGGCTGACGACGTCCGGGCCCATGCCGGGTGCCGGGTCGATGGTCACGACCTGGAGGCCCTCTTCCCGCAGACGCTTCGCGACGTGGCCGCCTCCGGTCGCCACGTCGAGCGCGGTGTCGCCCTCGGCCCACTCCGCGAAGAGCTCGAGGTCTCGCCCCTCGCGGTGGGCGTCGCTGTCGCGGTAAAGCTGCGCCCGCTCGCTCCAGACGTCGCTCACGCGGCCAGCACCACGGCGCGCTTCGCCGCGTCGAGCATCGTCGGCTCGACGTGCAGCTCGCCGTTGCCCGCCTCCGAGATCAGTCGCCGCGCCTCCTCGGCATTCGTGCCGTCGAAGCGGACGACGATCGGCTCGTCGATGTCGATCCGCTCGAGCGCCTGCAGGATCCCGCGCGCGACCTCGTCGCAGCGCGTGATGCCGCCGAAGATGTTGAACAGGATCGAGCGCACCTGCGGGTCGGCGGTGATCACTTCAAGCGCGTCGACGACGCCCTGCGCGTCGCCGCCACCGCCCAGGTCGCAGAAGTTCGCGGGCCGCCCGCCGACCAGGGCGATTACGTCGAGCGTCGACATGACGAGGCCGGCGCCGTTGCCGAGGATGCCGACCTCGCCGTCGAGCTTGACGTACGTGACGCCCTTCTCGCGCGCAGCGCGCTCCTCGGCCGGGTACGCCTCGGGATCGCGCATCTCGGCGATGTCCAAGTGCTTGTAGAGCGCGTTGTCGTCGACCGTGAACTTCGAGTCGAGCGCCTTGACCTCGCCGTCAGGCGTCACGATCAGCGGGTTGATCTCGCAGAGCGTCGCGTCCGTCCCGACGAACGCGTCGTAGAGACGGCCGATGATGGCCAGGATCTGCTTCTGCTCGTCGGGGTCGTCGATGCCCGCCGCGTAGATGAGTCGGCGCGCCTGGTACGGCTGGAAGCCTTCGAGCGGGTCGACGTGCAGGCGGGCGAGCGCCTCCGGGCGTTCCGCGGCGACCTCCTCGATGTCGATGCCGCCCTCCTTCGTGAGCATGAAGAGCGCCTTCTTCTCGCCGCGGTCGAAGGTGACCGAGAGGTAGTACTCGTTTGCGATGTCCGAGGCCTGCTCGATCCACAGTCGGCGGACGACGTGGCCGCGGATGTCCATCGCGAGGATCGCCTCGGCGTGCTGCGCGGCCTCCTCCGGGTCTCCGGCGAGCTTGATGCCGCCGGCCTTGCCTCGACCGCCCGTCAGCACCTGCGCCTTGACGACGACCTGGCCGCCGAGCTCCTCCGCCGCAGCCCGCGCCTCGGCGGCGCTGGACGCGACTCGTCCCTCGGAGACGGGGATACCGAAGCGCCGAAAGAGCTCTTTGCCCTGGTACTCGTAGAGATCCACGGGGCGGCGAGTCTAGCGGCGTTCGAGCAGGCGGCGGAGAGCCTCCAGCCTCGTGTCCCACTCGGCGCCGAGCGCGGCCATCCAGAGCGCCGCCGTCGCGAATGGGGCAGGTGTCAGGGCGAACCGCGACTCGCGTCCGGCACGGCTGGGCTCGACGAGGCCGGCTTCATGCAGGGCTGCGAGGTGCTTGGCGACCCCCTGGCGCGTGATCGGCAGCCGCCGCGCAAGCTCCGTCTGCGTGAGCGGGCCGTCGCTCGCGAGCAGCTGCGCGATCTCGCGCCGCGTCGGGTCGGCGAGCGCGGCGAAGACCGCGCCCGCCTGATCGTCGGCCCTGCTCAGGCGTGACTCCGCACGAGCAGCTCGCGGAGCTCGCCGAGCTCGGAGTCCCAGCCGAACTCGTTCCCCTGCCGCGACTCCGCCGGGAAGCTCGCGAAGCCCGACTCGACGAGCGTGAGCCGCGTTCCCCCGGGGATCTCGTCCAGCTTGAACTCGACGAGCGTCGTCGGCCCGCCCTCGCTGGCGCCGCCCGGCTCCCAGCGATAGGCGAAGCGCTCGGGCGGCTCGACTGCCTCGACGGTGATGCTCGTCGTCACGTCGAGGTGCTCCCAGTGGAACGAGCCCTCGCCGCCCGGCCGGAGGTCGAGCTCTGCGCTCGTCCCGAACCACCGGCTGAGCTGCTCGGGCTCGGTGATAGCCGCCCAGACATCCTCGCGCGGGGCCTTGAAGGTCATCTGCCGTTCGATCCGATCCAGGTCGTTCATCCCTCTCCTTTCGCAACCGTGTGGTTGCGCGACTATAGCAACTTCTCGGTTGCGGGTCAACTCCGGGTGCGAGGGTCTAGAGTCCGGTGCTCAGCGAGCCAAGGAGGGAGCATGGGCGAAGGCGAATCGACGCTTCGAGACGAGGACATCCGCACCGAGCCGAGCTCGCAGTCCCGGGCCGAGGTCGCGGACATGGACAGCGACGACCAGGACACGACCGACGCAGACACGGACGACACGGACTCGGACGCGGACGACACGGACGCGTAGCGCTCTCGCGCGCTGCCTCGAGCCGGTCGAAACGGACCGCTTTCTCGAAGAGCACTGGGAGCGAAGCCCCCTCCTCGTCCCTCGCGACGAGGAGGGGCGCTTCGACGACCTGCTCTCGCAGGCCGAGGCGGAGCGCCTTCTCGCCGCGACGGGGCTGCGCTACCCCGCCTTTCGGCTCGTCAAGGCCGGTGAGCGGCTCGGCGTCGGCGACTACACGCGCGACGTCCCCTGGCGCCCGACGGCCTTCACAGGCAGCGTCGACGTCGAACGGGCGGCGGCCGAGTTCGAACGGGGCGCGACGCTCGTGCTCCAGGCGCTCCATCTGCACCACCGGGCGCTCGCGGAGTTCTGCCGCCTGCTCGAGAGCGAGGTCGGCCATCCCGTGCAGGCGAACGCGTACTACACGCCGCGGGCGGCCCAAGGCCTTCCCGTGCACCACGACACGCACGACGTCCTCTGCCTGCAGGTCGCCGGCGAGAAGCGCTGGCTCGTCTACGAGCCCGTGCTCGAGCTGCCGCTGAAGGATCAGCGGTACCGGCCGGAGCTCGGGGCCGCGGGCGAGACGGTTCTCGACGTCGTCCTTCGTCCCGGCGACACGCTCTACCTGCCGCGGGGCTGGCTCCACGAGGCGCTGACCTCGGAGACGGACTCGCTCCATCTCACGATCGGCATCAACACGTACACGAGGCTCGACGCGGTGCGCGCCGCGCTCGAGGAGTGCGCACGAGAGGAGGTCGAGCTGCGGAGGAGCGTCTCCGACGACGAGGAGCTCCCGGCCGACGAGCTGCTCGAGCTCCTCGCCGCTCGGCTCGGAACGGACGACGTCGAGCGGCGGCGGCGCGCACGCTTCGTCGACTCGCGCCGGCCGATTCGGGACGACCAGTTCGACCAGCAGCGGGCGCTCGAGCGCCTGGACGTGGACACGCCGGTCGAGCGGCGAGACACCGTGCTCTTCGACCTGGCGCGAAACAGTGACGGCGTCGAGCTGGCCTTCGAGGGCCGGCGCCTTTCGTTCCCGGCCCACGCGGCTCCCGAGCTCGAGGCCGCTGCCGAGTCGGAGGGGCGGTTCACCGCGGCCGAGCTCCCGGGAGAGCTCGACGAGGACGGCCGGCTGGTTCTTGTCCGGCGCCTCGTGCGCGAGGGCTTCCTGCGCGTCAGCGACGCCTAGCGGCGAAGTGCCGCGGCCGCTGGACGGCCGGTGAGTTGCACGTGAGATAGGTGAAGTCGCCGAGCTGCGGCTCGATCTCGACCTCGTGCTCCGTGCCTGCGGCGCGGAAGGTCACGCTCCAGGTTTCGCCTTCGCGCTTGGCGGAGACGAGCGTGAGATCCTGGATGCCGGTCAGCCCGGTCGCCCGCCGGACCTCCAGCTCGGCCGCCTGCACGGCGAACGGGTAGCACGAGCGCCCGCGGTAGCCCTCGAGCCAGATCCGGCCCGCGAGGTGCTCGTCGAGGAGCGCGAGCGCCTCGGCCCGGTCGGCCCGTCCGTAGTAGAGGCCCTCCGGGAGGCAGACGAGGTTGCCGGCGAAGCGGTCTCCGCCGACGTGCGTGACCTGCCAGGCCCAGTCGGGCTCGAGCTCGTCGCGGAGCGCCTCGTACAGCGGACGCCCGTAGCGCGCGCAGCACGGGTCGTGCTTGCCGTGCGTGCAGACGACGAAGAGCGGGTGCTCGACGGGTGTCCCGCCGGTCGGGGTCGCGAGATCGAGCTGACGGAGGTCCTCGTGCTCTTCGAGCTCGAAGCGACGGAGCTGCTCGCGGCCTGGGCGGGAATCGGCGGTGTAGGCGACGAGGCCGCGCTCACCACGGCGGTCCGGGCGGCGCACGAAGAGCACGCGCGCGCGACCGGCCGCGCGCGCCTGCTCGCGCAGGTGGGACTTGACCTGGTCCGAGAGCCCGCTCCCCGCAAGCGCGTCGCTCGTCCAGAGGCCCCGGTACTCGACGAGGAACCAGCGGTCGATCCGGCTCGCGGTTGCCGCCAGCGACTCGCCGTTCGCGCGGGAGAGGTCGGCGCAGAACGGTCTACGTTCCGGCATCCGCGTCCACGCCGAGCACGCAGATGACCTGGCCGGACGCGACCGGCTCGCCGACCGCGACGGACAACTCCGAGACGCGGCCGGCCCGCGGCGCGGTGATCTCGTTCTCCATCTTCATCGCCTCGACGACGCAGACGACCTGGCCCGGCTCGACCTCGTCGCCGTTCACGACCTCGACGGCGAGCACCGTGCCCTGCATCGGGCTGACAATGGCGTCACGGGCCTCGCCGCGATGTGGGTGGCGCGGATCGCGGTCTCGCCGTCTCCGGGGGAGCTCGGCATGGGCGGGCTCCGGCGCGACGACCCGCACCTCGAAGCGCCGACCGTCGACCTCGGCGACGACGAGCTGTTCGCGGCCTGCCCCCACCGGGCGGGCTCCGTCCGAGGCCGTCGATATTGTTGTTGCCTCATGAGACAACTGCTGGACACGCTCGGCGAGCTCCTTCGACTCGACTACGCCCCGGCACGTCTCCGCCGAGACGAAGCAGGTGTGCTCGAGCAGCGCTCGGTGGAAGCCGAGCAGGGTCGTCACGCCTCCGATCTCGTACTCGCCGAGGGCGCGGAGCATTCGCACGCGCGCGTGCTCGCGGTCGACGCCGTGGACGACGAGCTTCGCGATCAGCGGGTCGTAGAGGCCGACGACCTCGCTGCCCGCGGTCACGCCCGAATCGACGCGGACGCCAGGCCCGCCCGGCTCCCGGTAGCTCGTGATCCGCCCGGGCGCGGGCAGGAACCCGGCGGCGACGTCCTCGGCGTTGATGCGGCACTCGATCGCGTGCCCGCGGAGCTCGACGTCGTCCTGGCTCAGCCATAGCGGCTCTCCGGCCGCGATCAGCACCTGCTCGCGGACGAGGTCGAGACCGGTGACGAGCTCGGTGACGGTGTGCTCGACCTGGATGCGCGTGTTCATCTCGAGGAAGTAGTAGTTCCCGTCGCCGTCGAGGAGGCCCTCGATCGTGCCGGCGCTTCGGTAGCCGACGGCCCGGGCGGCGTCCACGGCGATCCGTCCGATCTCGGCGCGGAGCGCGGCGTCGACGGCCGGGGACGGTGTCTCCTCGACGAGCTTCTGGTGGCGCCTCTGGATCGTGCACTCACGCTCGCCGAGATGGATCACGTTGCCGTGCGCGTCGGCGAGGACCTGCACCTCGACGTGGCGTGGATCCTCGAGGTAGCGCTCGACGTAGACGGCGGCGTCCGAGAAGTACGCCTCTCCTTCGCGACGTGCGGTCTCGAAGGCGCGCTCCACCTCGTCGGGGCCGTGGACGACCTTGAGGCCCTTCCCGCCCCCGCCGGCGGACGCCTTGATGGCGATCGGCCAGCCCAGCTCGTCTCCGAGGCGGCGCACGTCGTCCGCCGACTCGACGGGGTCGGTCGTGCCCGGGATGATCGGAACGCCCGCAGACTGCATCGTCTCCCGCGCTGTGACCTTCGAGCCCATCGCCTCGATCGCCTCGGGCGGCGGCCCGATCCAGACGAGGCCCGCGTCCGCGCACGCTCGCGCGAACGACGCGTTCTCGGCCAGGAAGCCGTACCCGGGATGCACTGCATCGGCGCCTGCCCGCCGGGCCGTCTCGATCAGCCGTTCCTGGTCCAGATAGCTCTCGGCAGGCGCGCCCGGGCCGAGCAGGTAGGCCTCGTCCGCCAGACGTACGTGCAGCGAGTCGCGATCCGCTTCCGAGTAGACGGCGACCGGCTCGATGCTCAGCTCACGGAGCGTGCGGAAGATCCGCACCGCGATCTCGCCGCGGTTTGCCACGAGCACTTTCGAGAACGGCGTCATCGCATGCGTATTCTCTCCAGCCGTGGCCATTGCCGATTGGCTGACGGTGGCTCGGGCCGCCGCGGTGCCGCCCGTGATCGCGCTCTTCGTCCTCGATTTCGAGGGGCACGACTACTGGGCGACGGGCCTCTTCTGCGTCGCGATGGCGACGGACTGGTTCGACGGGCGGCTCGCGCGCCGAAGCGGACGGCCTTCGGCACTCGGGTCACTGCTCGACCCCGTCGCGGACAAGCTCCTCGTGTTGTCCGTGCTCGTCGTCCTGGTCGACCGAGACGTCTTCCCCGGATGGATGGTCGCCGCGATCGTCGCGCGTGAGCTCCTCGTCTCGGGCCTGCGGCTCGCCGCGCTGGAGCGGGGAGTCGTGCTCGAGGCACGCGACCTCGGCAAGCTGAAGACGTGGGCTCAGGCGGTGGCCGCCGCAGTCGGCGGGTTGGCCGCGGCGGGCGTGTGGGACGACTCGGTGGCGACCTGGGCGCTCGTCGTCGCGCTCGTCCTCACGTGGATTTCGGCGCTGGACTACGCGCGGCTCGCGCCGCGGCTGTTGCGGGGCCGTCCCGTGGCCGAGACGAGCAGCGGCGCGGCGACGTCCGCCTCGACGTTCTCGAGCACCCCGGCGAGCCGCCAGCCGCTGCGGTAGGGGTCGCCTCCGCCTCCCGTTCCGCCGAGCTTCCGGAGCGCCGCCGCGATGGCGGCCCGCTCCTCCGCAGTGGCGTCCGGGCGGACTTCCAGCTCCATGAAGACACCGTAAGCGATTCGTTCGGGTTGCGGCAGCGATCCAGCCAGGCGCGCCCCGGCGTCGTCACTAAAGGTGATGACTCAAACCGACGATGAGAGCACGGGATGAGGCGCGCACTCCTTCTGACCCTGCTCGCTGCCGTGCTGCTGTGTCCGTCCGCGGCACAGGCGGCTCCGCCGCGCTCGTGGGCGCAGGCCGAGATCCGGCTCGTCGTCAGCCGTGGCCTGATGGCCGAAAGCGTGGCGACATTCCGCCCCGACGCGCCGATCACCCAGGGAGAGCTGAACGAGCTCATCGCCGGCCTCACGGAGTCCGAGACGCAGACCGCGAGGGGCTCGGTCGGCCGCGTGACGATGGCCCAGCTCGACACGCAGCTCGTGCGCTCGCTCGAGCTCGGTGACGAAGCGGCGCTCTTCTACCGGGGAGCATCCGCCGCCGGCCTGAAGCCGCCGGCTCGATTCGGAACCGAGGTCGTGGCCCGGCTCCTCGGGCTGCGCAAGAACCATCCCGCCGCCGACGACAGGCTCGAGCGCCTCCCGTCGGAGCCCGCGACCCGCGCGGAGGCCGCCTACTCCGCAGCGCAGATCCTCCGCTTCTCGGGCTGGGAGAGGACCGCCGTAGAAGAGGCCGCGGCGACGTTCGAGGTGCCCGTGCTGACGCCCTGGCAGCGGCGCGTGCTGACGACCGCGTTCGGACTGATCGGCTTTCCGTACGTGTGGGGCGGCGAGAGCGAGTCCAAGAACTCGCCGTACGGCCCGCAGGCGGCCGGCGGCTTCGACTGCTCTGGATTCGCCTGGCGCGTCTACAAGCTGCAGTCGTATCCGGGAGGCGCACGGCTCGGCTAGACGCTTCGCGGCCGCTCCGCAGCCGCCATGGCCGGCGAGGTCGGGCCACGCCTGAGGATCGCCGCCGCACGCCTCCTGCCCGGCGACCTCGTCTTCTTCGGGCCCGGCGGCCTGCGCTCGAAACCGGCGCAGGTCGACCACATGGGGATCTATGTCGGGAACGGCTGGATGATCCATTCGTCGCGGTACGGCGTCGCGTTGACGACGCTCACGGGCTGGTTCTCGCAGCGGCTCTCGTGGGGCCGCAGACCGCTTGCCGAAGCCGGTCTCTAGCCGAAAAACGCCCTGCGACGACGCCCCGCGCGTTTCACCCGAATGGGTGATGGCCGCGCTGATCCGAACCTGGACAATCGCCTTAGCCGCAATCTCTTCGACCGAGGAGGATGTACCCGATGCTTGAGTGGCGACCTCGTCTGATCGCAATGCTCGTCGTCATCGTGCTCGTCGCGACCGTACTCGTGACCGGCTACTTCGGCGACCTGCTCGTCGACAACTGGGAGTGGTAAGCAGCTAGGCCGGGGTAAAGGGGGAGCCGCATGCAGCGCCTGTTGCCGATCGTCGCGCCCGTCTGCTTGGCGGGGGCCGTCTCGGTCGCCGCCGCGATCGTCTCGTTCACGACGGAGACGCATTCCGTATCGATGCTCGTCGGCGTTGCGGCGCTCCTGGCTGCATCGACGCTCGCCAGCCATTACCCGGTCCCGATCGAGGGCCCGAACGCCGGCGGCGTCTCCCTTTCGTTCGTCTTTGCCGCGAGTGCGATCGTCCTCTTCGGTTGGGATGCTGGCGTCCTCGTCGCGTTCGCAGCGCCGGCGCTGATCCAGGCGCTCGAGCATCGTCCCGCGATTCGGATCGCCTACAACGCGTCGGTTTTCGCCTTCGCCGCCTTCGTCGCGGGGCACCTCGTGGGCCTGATCGACGGCACGGGCACCGACTCGCTGATTGCAAAGGTCTCGATTTCGGCGTCGACGCAGTACGCGATCAACCTCGTGCTGATCTCGCTCGTCGTCGCCCGCACGTCCAGGCGTCCGTTCTTCGAGCTGATCCAGGCAAGCCTCCGCTGGACGATCATCGTCTTCGCGCTGATGGCCTCCGCCGCCCTGGTGCTCGTCGTGCTCTGGCAGCGCTCGCCTCTTCTCTCGGCCGCCCTCTTCGGCCCGCTGCTCGCCATCGCCCTCTACCAGCGCTCGACCTACCGCGCGCTGCGTGCCATGCGGCTCGCCCTGACCGACCCGCTGACCGGGCTCGGCAACCACCGCCACTTCCACGAGCGGCTCGAGCGCGAGCTGCTCGACGCCGACGAGAACGACCGGCAGTTCAGCCTCTGCCTCGTGGACGTCGACGACTTCAAGCGCATCAACGACCTCTACGGGCACCCGACCGGCGACAATGTCCTCGCGCAGATCGCCGGGAACCTGCGTCAGAACGGCGAGGCCTTCCGGCTCGGCGGCGACGAGTTCGCGGTGCTGCTCCCGGAGTACGACGAGACCGCGGGAGTCGGAACAGCCGAAGCGATCGTCGAGCGTGTGGGCGCGCTCGGGCTCGAGCACGTCGGGTCGGTGACGGTAAGCGCCGGTGTCGCGACCTTCCCGAGCCAGGCGCCCAACCGCGGCGAGCTGATCCGGCTTGCGGACAGCGCGCTCTACTGGGCGAAGGAGCACGGCAAGAACCGCGCGCACGTGTACCGCCCGGACGTCGTCGAGCTCGCCGAGCTGCGGCGGCTCGCACACGGGCCCGATCGTGCTGCACGGTTCCGCGCGGCCGAGAGCCTCGCGAAGGCCGTCGACCTGCGGGACACGTACACCGGTAGCCACTCCGCGCGCGTGGCCGACCTCGCGGCTCGCGTTGCCCTCCGGCTCGGGCTCGACCGGGAGCAGGCCGAGCTGGCACGCCTCGCCGGCAGCCTGCACGACCTCGGCAAGCTCGCAATCCCCGAGGAGATCCTGCGCAAGCCCGGCCCGCTGACCGAGCCGGAGCGGCTCGTCCTCGAGCGCCATCCGCAGATCGGCTTCCGCATGCTCGACAGCCTCGGCATCGAGCCCGTCGCCGAGTGGATCCTGCACCACCACGAGCGCTGGGACGGAACGGGCTACCCGGACCGTCTGCCCGGCCCGGAGATCCCGCTCGGTGCGCGAATCATCTTCGTCGTCGACGCCTACGACGCCATGACCTCCGACCGCGTCTACCGCGGGCGCCTCTCGGCCCTAGACGCGCTCGCCGAGCTCGAGCGCTGCTCCGGAACCCAGTTCGACCCCGACGTCGTCACCGCCCTCGCCGACGAGCTGGACCTCGTCGGCATCCGCGAGCCTGCTGCGCTCGCCTCTTAACGGAGCTCTTCCTCAATCCCCCCGAACGGCGCGCGCGCGGCACGTGCGCCGTTGCCCGCGTTTCGGTTCAGATCCGGCACAGACGCGTGCGCTGTTCCTCGCCGCGCGAAGGGGAGCTGGGGAAACCTCCCGGTTTCCCCAGGCCCCTTCCCCGGGTCCCCGGTGCGGCTACGCCGCATCGGGGACAGGCGCTTCGCGCCGGGAGGAGGTTGGGTGCGCCTTAAATAGGGCCGTCGCCGGGGACCTGATCAGAGCGGGATGTTCCCGTGCTTCCGCCGCGGCCGCGGCTCGCGCTTCGTGAGCGCCGTCTCGAGCGCGTCGATCAGCACCGGGCGCGTGCGCCGGGGCTCGATCACCTCGTCGACGTAGCCACGCACTGCGGCCACGTACGGGTTCGCGAACTGCGCGCGGTAGTCGGCGACTAGCTCGTCGCGCCTCGCGTCGGCATCGTCGGCCTCCTCGAGCTCCTTGCGGAAGACGATGTTGACCGCTCCCTCCGGCCCCATCACCGCCACTTCCGCGGTCGGCCAGGCGAAGTTGAAGTCGGCGCGGATGTGCTTGGAGCTCATGACGTCGTAGGCCCCGCCGTATGCCTTGCGCGTGATGACCGCGAGCTTCGGCACCGTCGCCTCGCTGTACGCGTACAGCAGCTTCGCGCCGTGGCGGATGATCCCGCCCCACTCCTGCGACGTGCCCGGTAGAAAACCCGGCACGTCGACGAACGTCACCAGCGGGATGTTGAACGCGTCGCACGTCCGCACGAAGCGCGCCGCCTTCACGGACGAGTCGATGTCGAGCACGCCCGCGATCACGCGCGGCTGGTTGCCGACGACGCCGACGGAATGCCCGCCGAGCCGCGCGAAGCCGCAGACGATGTTCTCGGCGTACCGCTCGTGCACCTCGAGGAACTCGCCGTCGTCGACGATCCGCCTGACGACGTCC
>JBKPFD010000225.1:0-4061 GCA_046729155.1 Actinomycetota bacterium | reverse complement strand
CCGCGGCGTGTACCGCTCGACCTGGTACGAGAGCGTCGGCCGCGGCCCGATCAGGCTCATGTCGCCGCGGACGACGTTCCAGAGCTGCGGCAGCTCGTCGATCGACAGCCGGCGGAGCAGCCGCCCGACGCGCGTGATGCGCGGATCCCCGACGTTGACCGCCCAGCCCGCGCCCTGGCGCTCCGCGCCCACGACCATCGTGCGCAGCTTGACGAGCTCGAACTCCTCCCCGTCCCGGCCGACCCGCCGCTGCCGGTAGAAGACGGGGCCGCCGTCCTCGAGCTTGATCGCCGCCGCCGCAGCCGCGAGCACGGGACTGGCGAGGGCGAGGCCGAGCCCGGCGCCGACGGCGTCCAGCGCGCGGTTCAGCGCGTCCCCTCCACCCGCTCCCAGAGCAAGGGCGGCCCGAATCGCACGTAGCGCGCCAGCCCCGCGAGCGTCGCCCAGGTCACGAGCAGGTAGTAGTACGCGAGCCCGGCGCCGGGGACCGGGAGCCGCAGCCGCCCCGCGGCCGCCAGCAGCAGCCAGGCGAGCTGCACGGCGAGGGCGGCGCGATAGACCCAGCCCTCCCCGACGAGGGTCAGGCTCGAGAGGAGCAGGACGAGGTGGAGGAGCCCGCTCGCGTAGCGCAGGAATCGGTGCGAGAAGAGCTCCGCGAAGTACAGTGGCCCGACGCCGCGCAGCATCCCGCCCGTGAAGACGTGCACCCACGCGCCGCGGAGCATCCGCACCTTGCGCCGGTACTCGTCCTCGAGATCGCGCGACGGCTTCTCGACTGACACGGCCTCCGACTCGTACACGGCGCGCCGCCCACGCCGCACCATCAGGTACGGCAGCCCGAGATCGTGCCCGCACCACGGCTCGACGTCGACCCAGTCCGCGCGCCGGACGGCGTAGATCGGGCCGTTGCCGGCCGTGACCGACCCGAGGCGCGACTCCTGCTCTCGCACCCAGAGCTCGAAGCGCCAGTAGGCACCCTCGCGGTTCGTCCCGTCCGGCGCCTCGTATGTCGCGCGCCCGGTCACATAGCCGACGGCCGGGTCGGCGAAGCTGCGCACCAGGGCCCGCAGGGCGTCCCGGTCCCACACGGCATTCGCATCCGAGAAAGCGACGATCTCGCCGCTCGACTCGCGGACGCCGCGGTTCTGCGCCGCGACCTTGCCGCCGCGCGGGCACCGCACGAGCCGCACGCGCGAGTCGCGCTCCGCCAAAGCCTCGACGATCTCGTCGGTGCGGTCGCTCGACGCATCGGACGCGACGACCACCTCGAGCCGATCGGCCGGGTACTCGAGCTCGAGCAGGTTCCGCACACGCTTTTCGATGACGTCCGCCTCGTCGTGAGCGGCGACGACGACCGAGACCGACGGCGTGACGTCCGCCTTCTCGACGCGCCGCGGGCGGATCCGCGCCGCGAGCGCCGCCGCCAGCGCATACCCGAGGTGCGTCCAGACGAGCAGGGCAAGCGCGACCCAAAAGACGACCTCGAGGACGATCATCGCCGGACGAGCCTAGCCAGTCGCCAGGGCGTCCTCGTACGCCTCAACCGTGTCGGCGGCGAAGCGCTCCCATGAAAATCGCTCCCGGATCCGGTCTCGGGCTGCCACGCCGAACCGGCGCCTAAGATCGGGGTTCCCGATCAGTCGCTCGAGCGCCGAGCGCAGGGCCGCCACATCCCGCGGCGGCACGAGCAGGCCCGTCTCCTCGTGCACCACGAGGTCGAGCAGGCCCCCGACCGCCGAAGCGACGACCGGCCGCCCGTGCGCCATCGCCTCCGCGCACGCGACGCCGAACCCCTCGCGGTGCGACGGGCAGGCCACGACCGCGGCCCGCGCGTAGAGGCCCATCAGCTCCTGGTGTGGCACGAACCCGAGCGCTCTCGGCACGCGCTCGCGCAGAGGCCCGTCGCCCGCGACGACCAGCTGCATCCCGTCCGCCGCGGCGACGAGCTCGAGGATCCCCTTCTCGCGGGAGAGCCGGCCCGCGTACAGGATCTCGAGCGGCTCGGCCTCGCGGCCCACCTCGTCCGGCACGTCGACGCCGTTCGGAATCACGCGCACGTCGTGCGCTCCGAGCCGCTCGGCTTCCTGGGCAAGCGCGCTCGACGGCGTGATGACGAGGCGGGCACGCCCGAGAACGCGACGGGCGAGCGGAGGAACCTTCCGCGCGAGCTCGACATCGGTGCCCCAGAGCTGCACGACGAACGGCCGCCCGGTTGCGAGCGCCACGGCGCCGGATGGCAGCCAGTGCGCGTGTACGAGGTCCGCGTCCCTCGCCGCCCGCCGCGCCGCGCGCGCGAAGCCGCCCAACATCAGCGGCAACGCCGCCCCGAGCCACGGCCGCCGGCGCAGGTTGCCGGCCACGCCCGCCCCGTAGGCGATGCCATAGTGGCGGAAGCTCGCCGGCGAGACGACATCGACGTCGACTCCCTCTCGCCGCAGCACGTCGACGCCTTCGGCGATGTAGCGGCCGGCGACGTCCACGGCATGCCGCGGGTACGACGTCGTCAGGACGACGACCTTCACGTCGGGCCGGCTCGCAGACGACGACCGAAGACGATCGGCGTCGCGAGCGCGAGCAGCGCCAAGGCGTAGAAGTAGTAGAACTGCATGGTCAGGTAGAAGGCGTTCGCGGCCATCGTCCCGACGAGCGCCGCGGTCAACCCCCACGCGAGCGGCCGCACGCGGGCCGCGACCGGGTCGCCCATCGCCCCAAGGGTGCGGCCGATCCGCCGGGCGGCCGCCAGGCGCCGGAAGAGGTAGACGAGGAACAGCGCGAACAGCAGCGTCCCGACGAGCCCCGTCTCGACGACGAGCGCGACGTAGAACGAGTGGGCGCCCCAGCGCGTCCGGCCCGTGACGAACTCGAAGTAGACCGAGAACGTGTTCAGCCCGAAACCGAAGAGCGGGTGCTGCTCGATCGTCTGCGGGATGAAGTCGTAGACCTGGAAGTGGAGCGTCGACGACGTGTCGCTCGTCTGCAGGCGCGCCTCGAGGACGTTGCGGAAGTAGTCGAGTCGTTGGAGCACGACGAGCGCCAGCAGGCCGGCGACGGCGCCGAGCGGGACGAGCAGCGCCCTCGAGAGCAGGTAATCGCGGTAGACCACGCCCAGCAGGAGGCCGCCGGCGGCGAGGCCGAGCAGGCCACTCCGAGAGAGCGTCGCCAGCTCCATCAACAGCATGAAGCCCAGCAGCACCGCGAGCGGTACGCGCAGCCGGTGACCGCGCTCGAGCCGCAGGTAGAGCGGCGTGAGGATGAGGAGCGGGACGACGAGCATCACGCCCAGATGGTTCGCGTCGCCCGTAAGCGCGTTCACCCGGTAGACCTGCGACTCGCCGACCGCGCCCCAGATGTTGATCGAGGCCGCGCCGCCGGTGATCGGGTTCAGAACGAGCGCATCGAGGTCGCGGCCGGCGCGGGCGGCGGCGTACTGCAGCGCCCCGTATGCGGCGTTCGCTGCGAAGCCGCCGCAGAACCAGCCGAGCGTCTGCCAGTAGAACCGCTCGGAGCGCCTCGCGAGGTACGCGACGCCGGCGGCGAGGAACGCGAAGTGGATCGCGAACTTGATGAGGCCCTTCCCCCAGAGCGAGAGCGCCGGCTTCGTCTCGACGCTGAAGAAGCCGGCCAGGTAGACGAGGAGGAACGCCGCCGCGAAGCCGAGCACGGCGAGGGCCGTCGGCGCGAAGAGGCGGTCGCGCGCCTCGATCCGCCGCGCGGTGAACGCGACGAGGAACGCGACGGCCAGAACGTCGGCGAGGTTCACGCGGCCGGCGACGTTCCAGTAGATGTTCTGGAACGAGACGCAGAACAGCGTCGCCAGGAAGAGGAAGTCGGCGAGCCGCCCCGCGCTTCTCACGCCACGCTCCTCACGAGGTCGGCGAGCTCTCGCGAGCGGGTGCGGCGCGAGAGGCTCTCGCGCAGCTCGGGCGGTAGCGCCGTCCCGTCGAGCGCCCCGGCCCGCCAGCGCGCCTCGAGGCCGCTGATCGCTTCCCGCAGCGCCCGCACGTCGTCCGGCGGCACGACGACACCGGCGCCGGCACGGCGCACGAGGTCGGCCGCAACCC
>JBKPFD010000224.1:0-6298 GCA_046729155.1 Actinomycetota bacterium | reverse complement strand
GAGCTGGAGCGAGATCGGATTCGTGCCGAGGACGTCGGCAGCGTCCTTCAGCCGCTCGGAGGCCTGGAACTCGCCCTCGGCGGCGATCACCTTTGCGCGCCGCTCGCGCTCGGCCTCGGCCTGGCGAGCCATCGCGCGCTGCATCCCGCTCGGGATCTCGACGTCCTTGACCTCGACGATCGAGACCTTGACGCCCCACGGCGAGGTGGCCTCGTCGATGATTTGCTGCAGGATCGCGTTGATCTTGTCGCGCTCCGAGAGGAGCTCGTCGAGCATGTGCTGGCCGAGGACGCTCCGGAGCGTCGTCTGCGAGATCTGCGAGGTCGCGACCATGAAGTTCTCGACCTGGACGATCGCCTTCTCGGGGTCGATGATGCGGAAGTAGGCGACGGCGTTCACGCGGACGGGCACGTTGTCCTTCGTGATCACCTCCTGGGGCGGGACGTTGAGCGTCACCGTGCGCAGGTCGACGCGCACCATCTTGTCGATGACCGGGATCAGCAGGAACAGGCCCGGGCCCTTGGGCGGCGACTTGAGGCGGCCGAGGCGGAAGATGACGCCACGCTCGTACTCGCGCGCGACGCGGATTGCCGACGAGAGCAGCAGCAGGAGGAGGATCGCGATGACGGCAAGGGCGATCAGGGCGGCCATGGAACGGGGATCCTAGACCGCGGCGGCGGGCTCGGCGCGCTCGACCTCGAGCGTGAGGCCGTCGCCGAGGCCGGTGACGCGGACCGGCGTGCCGGCCGGAATCGGCTCGTCGGACCGTGCGCGCCAGAGCTCGCCGTGCACGAAGACCGTGCCTTCCGGGTCGAGTGCCTGCCTGGCGACGCCGACCTGGCCTGCGAGCTCGTCCTGCCCGGTCACCGGCCGGAGGCGCCGCACCTGGACGATCTTGAACGCGACGAACGCCATCAGCGCGGCGAGCGTGCCCGCGATCGCCAGGACGACGGTGAGCGAGACCTCGTAGCTCTCTCCCGCGGGGTCGAACAGGAGCAGTGCTCCGAGCACGAAGCAGGTCGCGCCTGCCAGGGTGAGGGCTCCGTGGCTGGGTAAGAACGCCTCCGACGCGAAGAACGCGAACGCGAGGATCATCAGCAGCAGCCCCGCCGCGCTGATCGGCAGCACCTGCAGCCCGAAGAGGCCGTGTTTGAGCGAGATCGCGCCGTCGGTGCCGGGGAAGATCAGGCCGGGGTTCCAGAGCTCGACGATCAGCCCGAGCGTCCCGATCGACAGGAAGAGGACGATCAACTCGGGGTCGATGAGCGTGTCGAGGATCTTCTTCCAGAGCGACATGTCGACGCGGTCGATCTCCGCGCCGGACGTGTGCAGGACGATGCCCTTCGGCTTCGTCTTGCGGCCGTCGATCTGGTTCAGGAGCGCCGGCAGGCTCGGGGCGACAGCGTCGACCACGTTCTGGGCGAGCGCCTCGCGAGCGTTCAGGTTGGAGGCCCGGCGCACGGCCGCGTCCGCCCACTTCACGTTGCGCCCGTGCTCCCGGGCGAGCGCCCGCAGGGAAGCGGCGGCATCGTTGACGACCTTGCGGCGCAGGTCCTTCTGGATGTCTTCGCCGCCGACCGAGATCGGCGTCGACGAGCCGATGTTCGTCTGCGGCGCCATGGCGAGGATGTCGCCGGCCTGCCCGATCCAGACGCCTGCCGACGCGGCGCGAGACCCGTCCGGCGAGACGTAGACGATCACCGGAATCTTCGAGGCGAGCTCCTTCTTGTAGATCTTCGTCATCGAGGAGCCGAGACCGCCGGGCGTGTCGAGCTCGATCACGACGGCGTCGTATCCCTCCTTGTTCGCGCGCTCGATCTCTCCTGTGACGTAGTCCTGTGTGACGGGGTTGACGTCGTTCTCGAACTTGACGGCGAGGACGCGAGGGCGGTCAGTAGCGGCGCCGGCCGCGGAGACGAGGGCCACGGCTGCCGTCGCGGCTAGGAGAAACATCCGCAAGAGCGGCCCTTTCACGCTTGTAAGAATTCTATCTGGGAAGGCCCGTGGCCCTTGAGGCCGAAGGCGGTCTCTGCTGCCATAGACAGGCCGCCGCCCATGAGATCGCTGAGACTCGCAGTCCTCGCTCTCCTCGTCGCGCCCGGCTCGGCCTTCGCCGCGGACGCGACGGTCGTCACGCGCGAGGTGCCACTGCACGGGGCCGCGCGCACGCTGGCCGCCGCCCGCTCGCCCGAGTTCAACATGGTCGGCCTCCACTGGCAGGGCTCCGGCCGCGTCTTCTTCCGCACGCACGGGACGAATGGGCGCTGGAGCAAATGGCGGCCCGCCGCGCCGGAGGCGGAGGACCGCCCGGATCCCGGCTCGCCCGAGCTCGCCCACCAGGGCTGGCGTCTCGGCAACCCGTACTGGACGGGACCGTCCGACCAGCTCGAGGTGCGCACGCGCGGCAAGGTTCGCCGCGTTCGGGCGCACTACGTGTGGAGCCCGGTGGAGGACGTTCCGGTGCGGTCGGTGACCGCGGCCGGGTCGCCGCTCATCCTCTCGCGCCTGGCCTGGGGCGCCAACGAGCGGATCCGGCGCGGGCTGCCTCAATACGCGGACGCGCTGCGCTTCGCGATCGTCCACCACACGGCCGGCTCGAACACATACACGCGGGCCCAGTCAGCCGCGATCGTTCGCGGCATTCAGCTCTACCACGTGCGCTCGAACGGCTGGAACGACATCGGCTACAACTTCCTCGTCGACAAGTACGGCCAGGTCTTCGAAGGTCGGTTCGGAGGCATGGAGCGCAACGTCGTCGGCGCGCACGCACAGGGGTTCAACACCGGCTCGACCGGTGTCGCGCTGCTCGGGAACTACGACTCCGGGGCGGTCACGCCGGCGGCGCGCACGGCGCTGACGCGGCTCCTGGCATGGCGCCTGGACATCTCGCACATCGACCCGCTGACCATCTTCGGCTGGGTCTCGGGCGGCAACCCGCGCTTCCCGGCGGGCGTTCCGGTCACGCTCCGCTCGATCGCCGGCCACCGCGACACCGGGTTCACGAGCTGTCCGGGCGCGCGGCTCTACGGCGAGCTGAACGGCCTCGCGCGCGCGGTCTCGCAGACGGGGCTGCCGAAGCTCTACGAGCCCGTTGTCAGCGGCGCGCCCGGCGGGCTCGTGCGGTTCACCGCGACGCTGACGGAGCCTCTGCCGTGGTCGGTGCTCGTCACGGACCGGGGCGGCGCGGTCGTGGCCTCTGGCCAGGGCGAAGGCTCGATCGTCGACTGGACGTGGGACGCGCGCTCGATCCCCGCCGGCCGCTACGCGTACGCGATCGAAGCGGGCCCGACGGTGCATCCCGCGACCGGCTTCGTCAGCGGCACCGCGTCCCAGTCGACGCTGACGGCCATCGCCAGGCCGGCGCTGATCACCCCGAACGGCGACGGGCGCGGCGAGTCGACTACCATCCGCTATCGCTTGGCGGCGCCGGCGCTCGTCACGGTGACGGTCGTCGACTCGGCCGGTGCGCCGGTGGCGACGCTCTTCAGCGAGCAGCGGCCGGCGGGCAACCAGGAGTTCCGCTGGAACGCCGCCGGGATCCCGGACGGGCGCTACGGCCTCGTCATCTCGGCCCGCAACGACCTCGGCATCGAGACGACCGCCACGGTGGCGGTGATCGTCGACCGCACGCTCGCCGGCTTCCGTGTCGTGCCGCAGGTCTTTTCCCCGAACCACGACGGCCGGCTCGACACGACGAAGTTCCGGTTCGTCCTGAACGGCCCCGCGCGCGTGACGCTCGAGGTCCGTCGCAGCGGCCGGACGATTGGACAGGTCTTCGCCGGCCGGCTCCTGCCTGGACGGCAGGCGATCGAGTGGAACGGGTTCTTCCGGCGCCGCGTCGGCGAGAGCGAGTACTTCGCGCTCCTGCGGTCGACCTCGACCGTCGCCACCGTCGCGCAGCGCGTCGAGTTCGCCGTCGACACGACTCCGCCGCGCCTCCGTGTGCTGTCCGGGCCGCAGCTGCGCTTCTCGATCAACGAGCCCGGCTTCGTCACGGTCGTGCTGGACGATTCACGGACTCTCGTCCACCGCCGGCTGATCCCCGGGCGGTTCACGATTCCGGGCGGCGGCTCGTTCACCCGGTTTCGCGCGACCGCGCGCGACTTCGTCGGCAACGAGACCCGGCCGCTCGGCTATCCCTAGCCGGAGTCGTCCTCAGCCGCTCGGCGGCTCCTTGTGGCGGAATCGAGCGTGACGGCGATCGTCTTCTCGGCTTGACCGAAGAGGACGTTCGCCCAGCGTTCGTTGAAGCCCGCGAGGAACGCAAGTGTGCCGACGAAGAAGAATGCCGTGGTCTTGTCCCGCGGGACCGTGATCCGGAGGATCTCGCTCTCGATGAGGAAATAGAGCGCGATGCCGAATATGGCACCGATGAACGGGCGGAAGCTACCGAGCCGCGTGATCGTCGATCTGCCGACTTCGTAGTCGACGCGGAAGCTGTTCGAACTCATGCGCATCAGGACGCTGACGAACGCCCCCAGGCCGCCCGCGATGTAGCAGATGAAGAACGTCTGTGCGCCGCGGGTATGCGGCGCGTCGAACCAGTCGAACGCGTAGAGCACACCGGCGAGGCCGACGCCGAGGCAGGCGACCACGAATGCGCCGAGCACCATTCCCCAGAAGTAGACGATCCGCGCCGCCTTCACGCCTGCGCGCGAGTAGTAGCGTTCGATCTCGATCAGCTCACGCTCGGCTCGCTCGCACGCCGCCTTGACGTCCTGTTCTCCGGGGCGCCCCTGCGTCCGCTCGATCAAGCCGAGCAGGTGGCTCTCCACCGAGTAGATCCACTGCATCGCGATCCGCTCGGTCGTGCCGCGAAGCACCTCCGACACCTTGATCGCGAGCGTGTCGCAGAGGTGCAGGAGTTCCGCGATGCGCGACTCGCGCGCGAGCCAGTCCGTCACACGATGTAGGCGGATGGTCGC
Source organism: Actinomycetota bacterium (assembly GCA_046729155.1). Classification (GTDB taxonomy): domain Bacteria; phylum Actinomycetota; class Thermoleophilia; order Gaiellales; family Gaiellaceae; genus VAXT01. The sequence goes on along the minus strand of JBKPFD010000224.1, from coordinate 1,373 downwards.
GTCGTTGTCGTTGAGGTGCCGCATCAGCCAGCTGCGTTGCTTGAGGGTCAGCGCAACGGCAGAGGGCCGCCTCGTCGCCCAGTAGACGTGCATGAGCTCGCCTTCCTTCTCCTGGAAGGCGACCAGCTTGTCCCGGAAGCGCTTCTCGGCGTCCTTGCTCGCGCCGCCGTCGCGCTCCCACTCGTAGTGCGTGCGAACGAGCTCGGCGAATGCGATCGAGCCTGCTTGAGCCGTCGTCAGCGGCTCGTCGGGCGGCGTGCCGGCAGTTGCCTGCTCGTCTGCAAGCGGCTCGCCGTTGGTACGGATTCCGTCCATCGCGCCTCCTCGGGAGGCCCGGGCCGCAGACGGGCTTGATGATCTCCTTCGAGGGTACGCCTGAGCCAGCGGCGGCTCAAGTCTCTCGCGGTCCGGCGTCCGCCTGCTGCTCGGCTTCGACCCAGGCGTCGTAGCGGCGCTCGAGCACCTCGAGCAGCGTGACGAGGAGCTCGACGCGGTCGACCGGGCGGCCGAGCTCGGCGAGGAGCGAGGTCGCCGGCGGCTCGAAGCCCTGCGGGAGCTGCTCGGGCTCGAGGTTGACGTTGATCCCGATTCCGAGCGTTACGCGCCCGTCGCGCGCCTCGGCGAGGACGCCTGCCACCTTGCCGCCACCGATCAGCACGTCGTTCGGCAGCTTGATCTGCGGCTCCAGGCCGGTCACGACCGCGATCGCCCTCGCAACGGCCTCGCCTGCGACGGGCGTGAGCCCGGGCAGCCGCTCGGTATCGACCGGAGGTGTCAGGAGAATGGAGCAGAGGATGCTGACTCCGGGAGGCGAGTCCCACGTGCGCCCGAGGCGGCCGCGTCCCTCGGTCTGCTCCTCCGCGACCGCGACGGCGCCCTCCGAGCGTTCGGGGCCGAGCAGGCGCTGTGTCGAGGGGCAAGTCTCGACATGGATATAGTCCCGTCCGAAGCGGCCACGGAGACGTGGCACGACAACGTCTGGGTAGAGCGCGTCCACGGCACTACACTAGGCCCGCTTTGAGCGCCCAGCCCGTCAAGGCTCCCCTGAGCCGCAGCGAAATCGAGGCGATCCTCCCGCACCGCGATCCGTTCCTGCTCCTCGACGAGGTCGTCGAGCTCGAGCCGGGCTCGCATGTCGTCGCGCGGAAGCAGGTGCGCCCCGACGAGTGGTACCTCGCCGGGCACTTTCCCGGCCGGCCGATCATGCCCGGCGTGCTGATCGTCGAGGCGATGGCCCAGGCGGGCGCCGTCGCCGTCCTCTCCGAGGAGGAGAACCGCGGCCGGCTCGCTCTCTTCGCCGGTATCGACGACGTGCGCTTCAAGCGCATCGTCGAGCCGGGTGACGAGCTCGAGCTGCGCTGCGACCTCGAGCG
>JBKPFD010000223.1:0-8743 GCA_046729155.1 Actinomycetota bacterium | reverse complement strand
AAACCGCTGGCCTCGGGGGCATGGTGAGTCCCGACGCTCTGCCGAGTGCTGTATCCCTTGCCCCACTTACGATCCGAACCAGGGTTTCCCCATGCTTCGGCTGCTTCGCCAGAGTAACGAGGAGCTGCGGGTAGGCGCGATACGCCGATACAAGGACGTCGAAGTATCCGGTCTCCTCGATGACCGAGAATGCGTCAGCGACGACCGAAAGAGCGTCCTCAGACCCTTCCTTAAGAGAAGCGACGGCTCGTCCGAGCTGCGCAAGTCCGCGCGCCTCGATTGACGACGTTGCGGAGTCTGCTTCCGCGAAGCACTCCCGTGCCTCTTCGAGACGTTCTAAGCAGGCGAGCGCAAAGCCTCGGCAGGCATAGAACTCGCCAACGCCGGCTGGTCGGACGCGAGATGATATGCCTGCGCTGAGCGCGTCGATTGCCTCCTTAAATCTCTGCTGCGCCACGTTTGTTATCGCGTGCGAAATTGCGACGGCTGCGGGCACGTACATATCGGTCGCGCCCGAGAACGCGAGCGCCTTCTCTGCACAGCTTTGAGATTCCGCAAACCGTCGCAGTCCACGGTATGCATCCGCCTGCCTCAGATACGAATGAGGCAGGGCGAAGGCGAGACGATACCGCTCAACTTCGTTGATCTGACTCGAAATGACCTCTAAGCCCTCGGAGTAGCGTGCCGAGAAGATCAGCGCCGCGGCCCAGAGGTGGAGAAACGAGGCACGGATCATTGGATCGGATACGCGCGGCACGAGATGCACAGCGGCCTCCGAGGCCTCGTCAAGCCCAGTTCCAGAGCGGAGGGCAAAAAACAGTCGGCCGGTCTCAACGCGTACCGAATGCTCTGGGCTGGTGAGATCGAGAGCTTCGAGCTCGGCCAGTATTTCCGCAGCATCGCTTGTTTCTCGCGGCCTTTCGAGATCTAGCGCCGACAGAAGCTTGCCTCGCAGAGCTTCCGCGAGCTCGTGATCACTTCGAGCAGTGGCGCGTGCTCTTTCATAGTGATTCCAGGCTGCGTCATCGCGTCCCTCAAGATGGGCACTGCGCCCGGCGAGCGCATACGCAGAGGACGTCAAGTCGTGATCTGGGCCGAGGCGATGTGCAACCTCAACCCCCAGCGTCTCTGCTTTCAAGTGAAGACCCTGCCGGAAAGCGACTTCCGCCTCGACCAGGTCTATCGTCGGCGACGTCACGTATTTCTCGTGCGCAGATTCGATCCAGCGACTTAACGTTGCGATTCGTCCTTGGGAAAGGAGGTCTTCGCGAGCACTCTCGACGAGACGTGGAAGGAGCGTTTCAGCCTCGAAGCGCTGGATTAGCGCGAAAACGTCATCCCACCGGCGGGTTTCAATCAGAAATTGACCGAGCGTCTCGACCGTTTGCCTGACTGCAGGCTCACCGTGCTCGAGGAGTTTCCGGTCGAGGAAGCGGAGAAGGAGAGGGTGTAGGACCAGTTCGCCTTCGGGCCCAGACGCGAGCACACCCAAGCGGAGCGCGTGCTCCAGGACCAGCTCCGCCGTTTGCGGCCCGAAGAGGTAGTCGGCCATATCCCGACTGATCGAAGGCACGATGGCCAGCTGGCAGAGTCCCCATCGAATGCCGGGCTCAGCATGGAGGTAGAGCTCCTCCGCGAAGTAATCGTAGAGCGCTGCGGGCAGCGCTCCTTCGGGAGTGGCGAGCTCGCCTGTGAGGGCCGCGAGGCCTATTACAGCCGGCCAACCCGCCGCCTTCTCGACCAGATCCGACGCGTCGTCGCTTTGCTCGTTTAGCACCTCCAGTGCCTCCGTGTCACTCATCGCGAGCAGCGTCCGATCCACCTCTACCAACTCGCCGTACAACCGCCGCCTCGCTGACGCCCAGGTCGGCCTCCGACGGCTCGTGATCAACAGCCGCACCGGCGAATCGCTCGCGAGCGTGTCGACGAACTGCTCCGCCGCCGACGACTCCATGGCGAACTGATAGTCGTCGATCGCTAGCCAAGCGTCCTCGGGCCAGTCCGCAAGATCCTCCGCGAGCATCTCTGCGAGCAGCTGCGCCTCCTCTTCGGGCCGGTCGGTCGCGCGCAGGCGCTCCCGCATGCGATCGCCTGCGCCGGGCACGAGCTCCGAGGTTGCCTGCGCGAGGCCGACTGCGAGCGCCGCGACGTCCGCCGCGGCCGGGCCGCCGCGGTACCACGCCGCCCGCCGGACGTCCTCGCCGAGCCACTCCTGGGCGAGCGTCGTCTTGCCGTAGCCCGCCGGAGCGACCAGGAGCACGATTCGCGCCCCGCTTTCGTCGAGCAGCCGCGTCAGGCGCGGCCGCTTGATGATCCGACGGCGTCCGGCCCCGACCGCAGTGGCAGTCTCCAAGTCGAGCGTCCTCCCCATCACAAGCTATCGCGACCGCGCCGCGATTTCGACCCACCCCGCGCATGGGGAGGCCCGTACCTGCGTCCCGGGTCGCAGGTACGGGGCCGTCAGTCCCCGGATCCGGGCCGGGATCCGAGGCTCTTGGAAAGCGGGTCTTCGCCCGTGAGAAGCCGATATGCGACCGGAATCTGCCGCCTGCGCGCGACGCCCAGTTTCTGACGCAGCACGTCGCTGTGCGCTTTCGCCGTTCGCGCCGAGATCCCGAGCTGCGCGCCGACCTCCTCGTTCGAGTAGCCCGCCGCGATCAGCTCTACGACCTCGCGCTGCCGGTCCGTGAGCCTGGGCGCCACCTTCGTGAGGACCTGGTGCATGACGGCGACGCTACCAACGCCAAGACCGTCTGAACATTGACCGAAAGGAGTATTTCCCCGGCTTACTTCGGCAGAAGTACGACTTCGGGGCCGACGAACGCGGCTTCGTGGCCGCGCACGTTCGCCTCCTCGAGCTCGCCTGCGTCGAGCGCCTCAATCCGGAGCAGCAGCTCGAACTCGTCCCGCAGGTGCGTCCGCATCATCTCGGGCCCGTCCGTCGCGATCGTGAACGGCACGCCGGCGTCGACGAAGGCGCGGAACGTGTCGCGCACGGCGGCCTCGCTGGGCAGCGCCTTCGTGAGCAGATTCGAGGTGGGGCAGATCTCGAGCGTGATGTCCGCCTCGCGGATCTGCGCCATCAGCGCCTCGTCTTGCGCGGCGAGGATGCCGTGCCCGATCCGCTCAGGTCGCAGCGTCTCGACCACCTCGCGGGTCTCTGCCAGTCCGTGCTCGCCGCCTTCCTCGCCTACATGGATCGTCACGCCGAGGCCGGCCGCGCGTGCCTGCTCGAGCAGCGGGGCGAGGTCGCGGTACGGGTACTGCCCCTCACCCGGTCGCGTCCCTGCGATGTCGATGCCGACGATCCCGCGCGGCGCGTAGCGGATCGCCTTCTCGACGATGATCTCGTTCTGCCGCTCGCTGAAGGTGCGGTCCATCATCAGGATCAGACCCGCGCGCACCTGCGGATACTCGAGGCTCGCCCGGTCGAGCCCGCGGACGGCGGCCATGATGATGTGGTCGAGGTCGCGCTCGCCGCCGCGGTTCCGCTTCATCGGGTTGAAGCGCAGCTCGAGCGTCGTGATGCCCTGCGAGCGGTACGCGCCGCCGATCGCCGCGTGCACCGACCGCTCGACGGCGAGCGGGCTCGACTGGATCAGTTCCGTCCAGTGGTAGATCGCGTTCAACGCGTCGAGGTCCTCGACCCCCTGCGGATCGGAGACGGTGACGAGCCGGTCGAACTCCCAGTAGTCCTTCACCGGCAGCGCGATGCCCTGCTCGTGCGCCAGGCTCCAGAGGATTTCGGAAGCCACCGCAGCGCCGAGGTGGGTGTGCAGCTCGGCGAGCCCTCCCTCCACCATCCGCCGAGTCTAGCCTCCATTTGACTGGCGCCGAGCTCCGCGCCACACTCGGTGCTAGCGACCGATGTCCCGTCTGTCCCGCCCTCTGCGGCCCGTCGGCGCCCTCGTCGCGGCGGCAGCGCTCGTCGCAGCCGCCGGGGCGTCTGCGAAGCCGCAGGCTCAGCGCGTGCTGCGCGTCACGACGGCGGGCGATGGCGTCGTCACGAGTGCCAACGGCCGTATTCGCTGCGGAACTCGTTGCGTCGCGCCCTTCACCCGTGGCGCTCGCGTGACGCTGACGGCGACGCCAGGCCGCTACTTCGCCTTCGAGCGCTGGACGGGAGCGTGCCTCGGGAGCGCCACGAGGTGCGTCGTGCTACTCGACCAGGCGACATCGGTGCGGGCGGTGTTCACGCGCAAGGAGGCCACGCTCGCATTGGCCGTCAGCGGCCCCGGCAAGGTCCTCTCCGACCCGGCCAAGATCTCGTGCGGCAACAACGGCACCGACTGCTCGGGCGTCTTCCCGCAGGGGATCCCGCTCACCCTCAATCCCGCCCCCGACGAGGAGGCTGCACTCGGGTTGTGGGGCGGCCCGTGCCGCTCAGCCGGGACCGGCCCGTGCCGCCTCGTCCTCGAAGGCGACACCGAGCTGCAGGCCGCCTTCCGCTTCGACTTCCGCAACCCCGGCGCGCAGTCGCTTTTCGTCACCGTCGAAGGCGAGACGAAAGTTGTCAGCGACCCGCCCGGAATCGACTGCCCGACGACGTGTGAAGCCGACTTCCCCTCGGAGACCGTCGTCACGCTGCGCGCCGCGCGACCGCAGACCTGGGGAGTCTCGTGCGTCGGAATTACGCGCGAGTGCGTGCTCGTCCTCGACGACTCGACCGACGTGAGCGCCGAGGCCACGCCTGTGCCGCCGCCGGCTCCGATCGGCGTCAACGTGACCGTCTTCGGCCGCGGCGCCGTCCGCGGCGAGGGCATCCGGTGCGGCAGCACGTTCGGGACGCTCCTCGACTGCGAGGGGCTATACCAACGCGGAACGACACTCGTCCTGCGCGCGGCGCTGCAGGGGCGGGCGCGCTTCGCAGGTTGGGGAGGCTCCTGCACAGGGAAGCGGCTTCGCTGCGTGCTGCTCGTGAACACGCCGAAGGAGGTCTACGCCACGTTCCGGCGCTGACGTGCCGAGACTGTCACGCATGGACGAGGACGCGTGCTCCGAGCGGCACCGTTCTCATCAGATACCTCAGGTTCCGCCGCGAGGCGTGGAAGCAGCCGTTCGAGACCGCCTGGCCCCAGGTCGGAGTGGGCGAGCCGTGGACCGCGAGCCGGTCGCCGCCCGACCAGCCCTGCGGCAGATTCGGCTGGTGACCCGAGAGGGCGAGGATGCAGCAGCCGTAGTAGGGACCGAACCGCGCTCCAGGGAGCTTGTCCGTGACGTAGTACTCACCCGGCGGGGTCGGCGTGTCCGGAGCCCCGATCGCGACCTGCATCCTGCGCCGCAGGTGGTCCTTGTAGAAGACGGACAGCTCGCGCTTCGAGAGGTCGACCTCGATGTGCACGGGCCGGCCGGCGTACCGGAGCGGCGCCTTCCGAGCCTCCACCCAGGCGATGCCGTCGTTGCCCAGCGATGTGTGCCTGACCGCGATCCAGCCGCGGTACAGCTGCACGGGCGAGAGCACCTGCGGCGACCCGAACTCGGTCCTGTCGCCGATGCGGCTGAGGATGCGTCCTCGAGCGCTTCGCAGCGTGAGCCGCCCGCCCGGAGCGACGCGCACGACGAGGTCGTCGGGGTCGGGCTCGCGGTGCAGGAACGGGCTCTCGCGTAGCGGCGCGACGGCTTGGTCGCCATCGTCGCGTGCCAGCCACAGGGCTGCGCCCGCGGCGACTAGCGCAGCAACGCCGGCGATCAGGGCCAACCGTAGCTTCACGCCCACAGCGTAGGCTTCCTCGCGGTGAAGGTCGGGATCGTCGTCCCGTATTCCTGGTCCTTCTGGGGAGCCGTCGTGGAGCACGCGGAGTTGCAGGCGGCTGCCCTTCGCCGCCTCGGGCTCGACGTCCGCCTGATCATGGGCAACGACCCGCCGGGGAGCTTCACGCGTGTACTCCACCCCCGGCTGGGCCGGCACGGAGAGCCGCCGCCGGAGGTGATCCCCGTGGGGCGCTCCGTGATCGTGCCCGCGAACGGCGCGCTCCCGAACATCGTGCTCAGCCCGCGCACGGTCGGCCGAATCCGGCGCGCCCTGGATGAAGAGCGGTTCGACGTGCTGCACCTGCACGAGCCGATGACGCCTGCGATCTGCGTTGCCACGCTCGCGCTCGCGCGCTGCCCGCTCGTGGCGACGTTTCATGCGTGCGGCGACCTGAAGTGGGAGGCGCTCGGCAAGCCGCTCTGGGGCTTCCTGGTCGAGCGCCTCGACCACCGCATCGCGGTCTCCGAGCCGGCGCGTGTCTCGGCGGCTCGCCACCACCCCGGCGAGTACGAGCTGATTCCGAACGGCGTGCTCATCCCGCCCGAGGCCGTGCCGGGCGGCCGCGAGACCCGCGTCGTGTTCGCGGGGCGGCAGGAGCCGCGCAAGGGCCTGCACGTGCTCTTGCGCGCGTGGCCGGAGATCCGCCGCCGTACCGGCGCAAGGCTTCGCATCGCCGGCGCGGAACCGCTCGCCGTGCGCCTCCTGCTCGCCCGGCTGCGCATCCCCGACGAGGGCATCGACGTTCTCGGCTTCCTTTCGCAGGACGAGCTCACCGAGGAGCTGCTCCACGCGAAGGTCCTCGTCGCGCCGTCGCTCGGCGGCGAGAGCTTCGGCATGGTGCTCACGCGCGCGTTTGCCTGCGCGACGCCGGTCGTCGCTTCGGACATCCCTGGGTACAGCGGAGTCATGGAGCCGGAAGCCGGAGTTCTCGTCCCTCCGGGCGACCCCCGCGCGCTCGCGGAAGCCGTGTCCGTGCTCGTCCGCGACGAAGCCCGCCGGGAGGCCCTCGGACGCGGCGCGCGGGAGCTCGTCCTCGAGCGCTACTCCTGGGAAGACATCGCCGGGCGGCTCCTCGGCGTCTACGAGCGGGTCACCGGCGGGGTCCGGGAGGCCGCAGCGTGAGCAAACGGTCCGCGTGGTGGCGGCTGACGCTGGTGCTTCCGTTCCTTGCGGTCGCCGTGGCTCTCCTCGTCTGGCGCGGGCCGGATTGGAACCTCGTCGCCGATGCGTTCCGCTTCGTGACCTGGAACTGGATCGTGGCCGCGATCGGGCTGAACCTACTCTCGGTCCTCGCGCGCGCCCTCGCGTGGAATCGCGTGATCGAGCAGGCGCTGCCGCCGCCCCGACCGCGGTTCCGGTACGTCTTCTCCGCCTTCTGCGTCGGCCTGTTTGCGAATGCGGTCCTGCCTGGGCGGATCGGCGAGCTCGCGCGGGTCGCCGTACTGACGCGCCGGCAGCAGGACCGGCGGGGCGCCGGAGCGACGCTCGTCGGCACCGTCGTAGCGCACCGCGTCTTCGATCTCTTCCCGGTGCTGCTGCTGATCGGCTACGTGCTGGCGACGGCCAAGATTCCGGCCTGGGCGCTCACGAGCCTCGTCGTCTTCCTCGCGTTGGGCTTCGGCCTGTTCGCGTTCGCCCTCGCCGGAGCGCGCCGACGCCAGCGGTCGGTGCTCGAGGAGCCCGGTCAGATCCGACGGCTGGTGATGCTCGCCCGGTATGGGCTCGGGGTCATGCGGGCCCCGAGTGCCGCGGCGACCGCGGCGTTCCTGCAGTGCGTCGGATGGTTCTGCCAGCTCCTGGCCGTCCTCGCCACGATGCGCGCCTTCGGCATCGACGCGCCGCTTCCGGCTGCCGGGCTCGTCCTGCTGCTCATGAACCTGGCCATGCTCTTCCCGCTCTGGCCGGCCAACATCGGGCTCGTCCAGGCTGCCGTCGCGCTGCCGCTCGTCTCGTACGGCGTGCCGTACGCAAAGGGGTTCGCCTTCGGCATCGGGCTCCAGGCCGTGGAGCTGTCGGTCGGCGTGGGCATCGGCTTCCTCTTCCTGGCTCGGGAGGGCCTCTCGTACGCGATGCTCAAGCGGATGCCGCGAGCCGACGAGGCCGAGGTGGGGGAGCAGCGCGGCGAGCCGTCGGCCGGGGCCGAGGAGCCGGTTCGTGCCCGTTCTCGCGTCGCCGGCTAGCCTCAAGGGCGTCCTGACCGCGGTCGAGGCCTCGATGGCGCTTGCGGCCGGGTTCCGGAACGAAGGCGTCGACGCCGACGAGCTGCCGGTCGCTGACGGGGGAGAGGGCACGACCGAGGTCGTCGCGGCCGCGCGTGGCGGCGCATGGCGCACCGCGTCCGTCTCCGACCCGCTCGGCCGGCCGGTCGAGGCGCACTTCCTCGTGCTGGACGACGGGAGCGCGGTCCTCGAGGCCGCGGAAGCGATCGGCCTGCGTCGTCTCGCTCCTGACGAGCGCGATCCGCTGCGCGCTTCGAGCCGGGGCCTCGGCGAGCTGCTTCTCGCGGTCGCAGGCGCCTCGACGGGCGAGATCGTGGTCGGCCTGGGCGACACGGCGACGGTCGACGGCGGCGCCGGCGCGCGGGAGGTCGTCGGCGACCGGCTGAGCGGGCGGAAGCTCGTCGCTGCGTGCGATGTGCGCAACCCGTTGCTCGGCCCGCGCGGGGCGGCTCGAGCGTTCGGCCCGCAGAAGGGCGCGACCCCGGAGGTGGTCGAGGAGCTGGAGGGGCGGCTCGCGGCAATGGACGACCTGCGACCCTTCGCCGACCTGCCAGGAGCGGGCTCCGCCGGCGGCATCGGCGCTGCGCTCGCTGCCCTCGGCGCCGAGCTCGTTTCGGGTGCGGCGCTCGTGCTCGAGCTCGTCTCGTTCCGCGCTCAGCTGCCCGGCGCGAGCCTCGTCGTCACCGGCGAGGGGACCGTTGACCAGTCGACGACGGAAGGAAAGGCGCCGGGCGAGGTGATCGCTCTCTGCCGCGACGAGGGGGTGCGCTGT
>JBKPFD010000222.1:0-3784 GCA_046729155.1 Actinomycetota bacterium | reverse complement strand
ACGCCGTCCAGATCTTCGGGGGTTACGGATACATCAAGGAGTACCCGGTCGAGAAGCTGATGCGCGACGCGAAGCTCTTCCAGATCTACGAGGGCACGTCGCAGATCCAGCGCCTCGTGATCGCCCGCGAGGTCTTCTTCCCCAAGGACTAGCCTCGAGGTTCGCCGGCCAGGGGCGCGGGTAGACTTCTGGCCTTGGCGGTGCGGGTCGCTCACCTTCCTCGCGCGAGGCGCCGGAGGCGCGCCCGCCTGCGCCTGCTCGCGCAGTGGTCGGTCGTCGTCGTCGCGCTCCTCCTGCTCGGGAGCCTCGCGCTCGGCCTGGCGTTCGCCGGGTCGCCCGAGACGCTCCCCGAGGGAACGAGGATCGCGGGCGTCGACGTCGCCGGCCTCACCCCGGGCGAGGCGCGCGCGATGCTCGAGCAGCGCATGGAGCGCCAGGAGGACATTCCGGTCACGTTCCTCGTCGGCGACCGCAGTTGGCGCGTGAAGCCGGCTGCGATCATCGACGAGACCGACTGGGCGGCCGCCGTCGAGGCGGCCCGCCGTGAGGGCGAAGGCTTCGGCCCGGTGCGGGGCTTGCGCAGGCTCGGCACTCGCGTTTTCGGCACCGACATCGTGCCGCGCACGCGCGTCCGCACAGCCGCGCTGGACTACGAGCTCGACCGGTTCGCCGCCGGCGTCGACCAGCCGCGCCGGGAGCCGTCGCTCAGGCTTCAAGGGCTCAAGCCGACCATCGTTCCGGGCCGGACGGGCCGCGTGCTCGACCGCGAGCCCGCCGCCAGAGTCGTCGTCGCGTCGCTCGTCGGCTTCGTCCGCGATCCCGTCGCCCTCCCGGTGCGGGTGGAGGCGCCACGGACGAGCTCGAGCAACCTCGCCTCGGCCAAGGCGCGCGTGCAGACGATTCTCTCCGCGCCGGTACAGGTCGCCTACGGGCCGGGCGGCTGGAAGCTCGCCCGCTGGCGCCTCGCGACAATGCTCCGCCTTCCGCAGGGCGGCTCGACGGCGATCCGTATCGGCGGCCCGGCGGCGGAGCGGTTCTTCACGGCAATGGCGAAGTCCGTCGACCGCCCCGCGCAGGACGCCAGCTTCGCGATCGGCGCGAACAACTCGGTGAGCGTCGTCCCGGCCCGCAGCGGTGTCGTCGTCGACCAGAAGGCGACGGGACGCGCGATCATCGCCGCCGCCCTCGAGCCGGGCGACCGCGTGGCGCGCGTGCAGCTTCGCCGGCAGGCGCCGACGATCACTACGCGCCAGGCGCGGGGCATGGGCATCACGGGCCTCGTCGGCGCCTACGAGACGATTTACGGCGGCGAGGAGAACCGCCTCCACAACGTCCGGCTCGTGGCGAGCCTCATCGACGGCAAGCTGATCGCACCCGGCGCGACCTTCTCGTTCAACGGCACCACGGGCGAGCGCGGCGAGGACAAGGGCTTCCGCGAGGCGCCGGTGATCATCAACGGCGAGCTGCAGACGGGGATCGGGGGCGGCGTCTGCCAAGTCTCGACGACGGTCTTCAACGCCGCGTACGAGGCCGGCCTGCCGATCACCGCGCGCACGAACCACGCGCTCTTCATCAGCCACTACCCGCAGGGTCGCGACGCGACGGTCAACTATCCGGACACCGACCTCAAGTTCCGCAACGACACGTCGAAGTGGCTCCTGCTGCGCACGTTCGTCGGCTCGTCGTCCCTGACCGTCGCGCTCTACGGCGCTCCGCAGCACCGCCGCGTCGAGAGCGAGGTTGGGGACCTCGTTGTCACGGGCGACACGCCGGTGAAGCGCGTGTCGGATCCGACGATGTACGTCGGCCAGACGTCGCTCCAGGAGTCAGGGTCGCCGCCGAGGCAGACGAGCGTGCGCCGCAAGGTCTTCGCGCCGGGCGGGAAGCTGCTCTACGACGACAAGTGGTCGTCGTGGTACCGCGGCGAGTACCGGGTGATCAACGTCGGCACGAAGGAGCGCCCGAAGCCGCCGCCGGTGAAGAAGAAGCCGGTCGGCAAGAAGGCGCCGCCACCGCCGCCGCCCACGGAGCCGCCGGCTCCGCCCTCGCCGCCGCTGCCCTAGGGCACTAAGCCTCGGCTTCGGCGATCGCCTCGACGAGCCAGCGCGGGACGCGTGTGGGGCGGTGCGCGCCGACCGAGACGCAGGCGTGAGTCGTCCAGCCGTCGGCGACGATCTGGCCGTCGCGCTCCACCGTGTAGTCGAAGCGGAATCGGGCGCCGCGCACGTCGCTGCAGCGGGCGTGGATCGTCAAGCGGTCGTCGAAGCGTGCGCCCTCGCCGTAGCGCGCGTACGCCTCGAGCGTGAGGGCGTCGACTCCTTCCGTCCGCAGCTCCGCGTAGCCGCCGCGGAAGCGACGCAGGTACTCGATGCGGGTGGCCTCGAACCAGACGAGGTAAGCCGCGTGGTGCGCCACCCCCTGGGCATCCGTCTCGGCGAATCGGACGACGATCTCATTGGAGAACTTGAACTCGGCCATCACTACGATGCTCGCATGAGTGCGGCCCGGCTGGCGGCACTGATCCGCGAGCGCGGGCCGTGCGTCGTCCTCACCGGGGCCGGCGTCTCGACCGAGAGCGGGATTCCGGACTTCCGCTCGCCAACGGGGATCTGGGCCGAGTTCGATCCTCTCGAGTACGCGTCGCTCGCCGCGTTTCGACGCGATCCCGCCAAGGTCTGGCGCTTCTACGCGCCCCGCTTCGCGATGCTCACCGACGCCGAGCCGAACGCGGCGCATCTCGCCCTCGCGGAGCTCGAGCGGCGCGGCCTAGTGCGCGCAGTCGTCACGCAGAACATCGATCTCCTCCACGAGCGCGCGGGCAGCCAGGACGTGGTCGAGGTGCACGGCTCGATCCGCACGTCCACCTGTCCGCGGTGCAACGCCGTCTATCCGCTCGCCGAGGTCGTCGAGCTGCTCCGCTCGGCGAACGCGCCTACCTGTCCTGCGTGCGGCGCCGTGCTCAAGCCCGACGTCGTCTTCTTCGGCGAGCAACTACCCGAACGGGCAATCGACCGCGCGTACGAGCTGGCGCGCGGCGCCGGCCTGCTCCTGGTCGTCGGCTCGACGCTCGAGGTCTGGCCCGTGGCGGAGCTCCCGCTGACCACGATCACTGCGGGCGGGGCGTTCGCAATCGTCAACAAGGGGCCGACGGCGCTGGACGAAAAGGCGGAGCTGAAGATCGACGCGTCCGCGGGCGGCACGCTCGCGGAGGTCGTGGCGGCGTTGAGCTAAGAGGGATTGGCGGAAAACCGCTCGCCGTCGGGGTGCGATGGTCGTTCCGAGGGGAGGACGCAGGGAGCGTTCGTAGCCGGAGGCTAGGGGCGCGACTGAGGACGTTGCCTCGGGGCGAGCAGCGCGGCCCGACGGCTCAGTCGGTTTTTCGTCAAGCCCTCGTATTAGGCCGCTGCGCGACGGACCGGGCGCTCGCCAAGCACCTGCTCGCAAGAGGAGCAGACCTTGCGCTCGACCTCGTACGGAACCCCTGCGCGCTGCCGAAGCACGTAGCTCGTGACCTCGGTGTGGCGGTGTGGCTTCGGCTTAGGGAACTTGATCGTCATCTCTCTTCCAGGCTACCCCGGCCCTCGGCGGGCAAGGTCGCCGTCTGGTGAACGGTTCGTATCGATTCGGACGCTTCTTTCCATCGGTTGTTAGCGCGGCGAGGATTAGGACTTCCCCTCGTAGGGATAAGTAGTCTCTGCAGGACACTCGGACGAGAGGCGGAAAGGCGAACGGATGGCTCAAGGCAAGCAGGATCTGCTCGGCAAGCTCGCCGACCGCGGTGAGC
>JBKPFD010000221.1:0-5449 GCA_046729155.1 Actinomycetota bacterium | reverse complement strand
GTCGTCGGTGTCGCCGGGCGCCTTCTCGACGACCGCGGACAGATACTTGCCCAGCCCGTCGTGCGTCATCCCACGCGAGACCTTGACGCCCGTCTTGGGCACGTCGGCGAACTTGATGGTGTCGTTTGGATGGGCCCAGATCGCGTCGGCGAGGTCCTTGCCCACCTTCTCTGTCGTGACGTCGAAGGCGGCGGTGAACTCGACGTCGCGGACGTGATAGCCGCCGAGGTCGACGTGCATCAGGCCGGGGACGAACTGGTCGGCCGCGGCGTCCTTGTAGTACTCGACGCCCTGCAGCAGCGAGTTGGCGCAGTTGCCGACGCCGATGATCGCGACGCGCACCTTGCCGTTCGAGCGCGCCCTGCCGTTCTGGGATCCGTTCTGCTTGGCCATCGTGTCCTTTCTTGGCTGGGAGGCGTCGAGCTGCTCGACGAGCGACTCGACGATGAGGTTGTTCGAGCTCGTGCCGCGCTCGCCGGCGGCGGCCTCGAGCTGCCGCTTGAGCTCGGGCGGGACGCGGAGGAGGACGACGCCCGTCTCCCCGGGCACGCGTCCGCGCCGGCCGCTCGGCTCGAACGGGACGCCGAAGCGGTCCGCCAGGAGCTCGACGGCGACGTCGTTGAAGGTGCTCTCGCGGCGCGCGACCTCGCGCGCCAGGCGCCGCTTCAAAGCCCGGGGCATCCGCACGAGGACGCCTGTCAGATCTCGTTTCGCCATTTTGCTAGCAGCGAACTGCTGCTAGCAGAGTATCACCGAGAGCGGAGCTGCGCTCGAACTGATAGCACTCGCTGCACGACCGTGATCCAGGCTGTCGCGGTGAGCAGGTAGATCGCCCACGGCAGGACGCCCCACGGCGCGAGCACGAGCCCGGACACGATGACGACCACGCGTTCCGCACGGCTCCCGAGCCCGACGTCGCCTTTCAGGCCCAGCGCCTCTGCGCGCGCCCGGGCGTAGCTGACGAGGAACGAGCCCCCGATCGCGGCGATGGCGAACGCGAGCGCGACCTCGTTGCCGTCGCGCGCGAAGACGAGCGCGATCGCTCCGAGCATGAAGCCCTCGCCGATGCGATCGGTCGTCGAGTCGAGGAAGGCGCCGAACGGCGTTCCCTTGCCGCTCTGCCGCGCGAGGGCGCCGTCCAGGATGTCGAGCACGGAGCCGATCACGAAGAGCACGGCGCCGAGCCAGAACGCGAGCAGCTCGTTGCGGTACTCGAAGTAGACGACGACCGCGGCCACCACGCACAGCGACGTGCCCGTGACCGTCAGCGCGTCCGGCGACACGCGCGTGCGAGCCAGACCGGCCATCGACCGCGCCGCCGCGCGCCGGACACGACCGGTGTAGCCCTCCTTCAGGCGCCCGAGGCCTGCAGGGCTGCTCACGGGAGAAGCTTAGGCAGGCGCGGCGGCGGAGCGGCGGGCCAGCAGCCGGAGCAGCGGCCGATAGTTGACGACCGCGAGCGCGAAGAGCGCGACGGCGACGCCGGCCACGATGTCGAGCCAGAAGTGGTTGCCGGTGGCCATCACCGAGAACCAGACCCACGCCGGCCAAAGCAGGAAGAGCGGCTTCAGCCAGCGGGTGCGCACGACTGAGGCGAGCATCAGGCCGATCAGCAGCGAGTCGGCCGCGTGCAGGCTCGGCATCGCGGCATAGGGATTCGAGCCGAGCTGGACGAGCCCGCTGTTGTGGCTGATGCTGAAGGTGTTCAGGGTGTCGACGAAGCCGAGCTCCGGGAACATGCGCGGCGGCGCCGTCGGCATGACGACGTAACCGACGAGGCCGATCAGGTTCGCGAGCATGATCGTGTTGCGCCAGCGCGGGAAGGCCTCGTTCCGCCGCAGGTAGACCCACAGCAGCGCGAGCCCGAGGAACGTGAACTGCGACTGCCAGTACGTCCACGAAGCGAGCGCCTGCAGGAAGCCCGACGAGTGCAGGAAGCTCTGCAGCGAGAGCTCCCAGAGGCCTGTGAAGCCGCGCTCGATCCCGGCCACCTTCAGGCCGTTGTCGAAGGCCTCGTAGGCGTTGCGGTCGGCGACGCCGCGCGTCGCGCGGTAGGCGTACAGGAAGCCGAACCAGATTGCGATCTGGAGCAGGAGATCGCCGATCCCATTCGGCAGGATGCGGCCCCGGGCGGCATGGGCGGCTGCGGACACGGGAGAGAATTCTAGACTCAGCCGCGGATCGTGACCGACGACCCCGCCGACCCGGACGAGCACTACTCAGGCCGCCTCATCCAACGCTCGGGCTACACGAGCCCCGCGTTCCCGGGCGGTTACGACGCAAGCCGGCCCGCACCACCCAGGGCTCTGCTCGACGTCCTCTGCCTACAGGCGGGGATCGACCGGCCCAGGCTCGTCGTCGACCTCGGCAGCGGAACCGGGCTGTCGACGCGCGTCTGGGCAGACCGCGCGGACGAGGTGGTCGGCGTCGAGGCGACGGCGGAGATGCGGGCGCGCGCGGAGGAGGCGACCGCCGCGCCGAACGTGCGTTACGTCCACGCTTACGCCCAGGAGACCGGCCTTCCCGCCGGCGCCGCGGACATCGTCACGGCGTCGCAGTCGTTCCACTGGATGGAGCCTGACCCGACGCTCGCCGAGGTCGCCCGTCTGCTGCGACCTGGCGGCGTCTTCGCGGCCTACGACTACGACTGGCCGCCCATCTGCAACTGGGAGGTCGAGCAGGCGTTCCAGGACATGCTCCGCAGGGTCTGGAAGGCCCGCGGGATCCCGAAGAAGCTGCGGTACGACAAGTCCGAGCACCTGGAGCGCATGGCCGGCAGTGGGCACTTCCGTTTCACCCGGGAGGTCGTCCTGCACTCGCGTGAGCGTGGGGGCGCCGAGCGGATCGTCGGCATGGCGCTCAGCCTCGGGCCCCTCGTCGTCCTGCTCGAGGACGGGATGACGGAGGAGGAGCTCGGGGTCGCGCAACTCCGTGCGGCGGCGGCTCGTGCTTTCGGCGACCGCGAGGTGGATTGGTTCATGTCGTACCGCGTGCGCGTCGGCGTCAAGTAGCGCTTGGGGCCGCTGCTCCTCCTGCACGGAATCGGCACCGGCCCCGGCGGCTGGAGCCCGCAAGCCGAGGCGCTGGAGAGCCGGCGCGAGGTGCTCGTGCCCGACCTCGTCCGTGCGTACCGGCGCGGCTGGCGCGAGGCCGTGGACGTGGTCAGCGAGCTCGTGGCTGCGCGGGCGCCGGTCGACGTCTGCGGGCTTTCGCTCGGAGCCCTCGCGGCGCTGACGGTTGCCGCCTCGCGGCCGCAGGACGTTCGCCGTCTCGTAGTCTGCGCCGGCTTTGCGGAGCTGCCGCGAGGGGTGCGTGCGCGCGTGCGGGCGATTGCCGTCGCTGCGCGGCTGGTACCCACGGGGTTCCTGCACAGGCAGCTGGCCGCGGATCTGCGGGAGCCTCACCGCTCGCGTGCGCTCGCCGAGATCGCATCGCTCCGGCCGCGCGAGATCTCGCGGTTGATGCGCGAGGCCGCAGGCGTTCGCGTCGATCCGGCGCGTGTCGTCGCGCCGACCCTCGTCCTCTACGGCGAGCGAGACCGTGCGAACGCGCCGCTCGCCCGCGAGCTCGCCGCGGCGTTGCCGGCGGCGACGCTGAAGGAGGTCCCCGGCGCGGGGCACGTCGCGAACCTCGACGAGCCGGCGGCGTTCACCGCGCTGCTCGCCGAGTTCTGCGAAGCGTCCGGGTTGAAACCCGGGCTTCGCGGGTACCCCTGCGGGAGGTGAAAGCGCCCGCGGTCGTTCTCGTCTGCGCCGTGTTCGCGGCTGGCTGCTCGGACGACGGCGGGAAGGAGCCGGAAGCCGAAGCGACGCCGAAGCCCCCCGCCTCCACCAAGCGGCCGGCGCCGAAGCGCGACATTGCGTGGCTCGGCCGCCTCCACAAGTGGGAAGTGGCGTTCGACCGCGACTCGCGCAAGGTCTCGCGCGCGGCGAGGGGAGTGCTCCGCGGCAGCAGGCAGCCGGCCGCTCTGCGCCGGGCCTTGCGTCCGATGGCGGATTGCTCGACCACGCTGCAAACGAGAGTCGGAGAGCCGCGGGCGCCGCGCTACGCCGCGAGCTACGAGTTGCTCGAGCGCGCGTGCGGCATCTCGAGGCGCTGGGCGCTCGCGATCATGGACGACGACTCGACGACGTCGCGAAGCGAGCTGCAACGCATGCGCGCCAAGGCCGAGGACATGTTCGACCTCGCGCACGGCGACCTCGAGTCGTCGCTCCTCGTGCGGACGGCGCTCCCGAAGGTCGGCGGCAAGGTCGCGAAGAGCCGCGTCGAGCCGCGCTTGAGCCGGGTGGTGAGCACGCACGTCTACAAGAGCCCCGGCGACGCAGGCGTCGAGGTGCGGTGCTGGTCCCCGCGCCACTGGCGGCTCGTCCGCAAGGAGTGGGGCGCGTACATCGGCACGGGCGACTTCGAAGGCTTCGCCTCGGGCGAGACGCAGATCAACCTCTCGCCGCGCGTCTGCTCGGCACTCGCGCTGTTCGTCTACGACCGCGCACGGCCGACGAGCGGCTGGTCGCTGGGCATGACCGCGGCCTCGATCGGGATCCTCTCGCACGAGGCGCAGCACCTCATCGACGGGTTCGCGTCCGAGGCGGAGACCGAGTGCCGCGGCATGCAGAGCATCCGCGCGGTCGCGCGGCTCCTCGGCGGTAGTGACTACTACGCGAACGGCATCGCCGAGACGTACTGGACGTACCTGTATCCGCGCAACTCGCCCGACTACCGCACGGGCGCGTGCCGCGACGGCGGCCCGCTGGACAACCGGCCCGGCTCGAGCACCTGGCCCTAGGGCCTAGCCCCCGATCTGGGACATCGACCTGCTAGCCCGGACGAAGCCGGGCTCGTTGATCTTGTGCTTGAGCTCCTTGTGCCGGACCGCGAAGCGGATCAGCGCGGCCAAATCCTCGTCGCTCGCGCCCTCCCGTAGCGGCGCCTTCAGGTCCCACTCGCGACGTGAGAACAGGCACGTGCGCAGCTTGCCGTCGGCCGTGAGGCGGATCCGGTCGCAGCTCGAGCAGAACGGCTCCGAGACCGGGTTCACGAACCCGATCTCACCCGCGCCGTCCGCGAACCGGAACCGCCGCGCAGTCGACGACGCCTTGGCCGGGATCTCGACGAGCGGCCAGCGGTCCTCGATCAGCGCGCGGATCTCGCCGCCGGTGAGCACGTCGTCCTCGCGCCAGGACTGGTCGGCGTCGAGCGGCATGAACTCGTTGAAGCGGACGTCGTACTGCTTGCGGAGCGCGAGCTCTGCGAGAGCGGGCACCTCCTCCTCCGTGAAGCCGCGGATGGCGACGCAGTTGACCTTGATCGGCTGCAGCTCGGGATGGCGCTCGGCCTCCGCCAGACCGGCGAGCACCCGGTCGAGTGCGTCTCGACGCGTGATCTCGGCGAAGCGCACATGCGACAGAGAGTCGAGCGAGACGTTCAGCCGCTGCAGCCCGGCTTCGAC
>JBKPFD010000220.1:0-14010 GCA_046729155.1 Actinomycetota bacterium | reverse complement strand
CGTCAGCAAGGGCGACCGCATCGTGATCACCGCGGGCACCGCCGTGAACATGCCGGGCACGACGAACGTCATAAAAGTCGACACGGCGTAGAAGGACGGCGGCCCCTAGCCGCGAACGACACGGCCGAGATGGCCAAGCGGCCCGCAAAGCGACGTGCACGGATCCCCAGGCGGCGGTTTCTCTTCCGCTGGCTCGCGCTCGGCGTCTTCGCGTTCGTCGCGTTCCTCTACTACCAGCCGCTGCGCAGCTACTTCGAGACGCGCGACGCCTTGACGCAGCGCTCGGAGGAGGTGCGCTCGCTGCAGCGCGAGAAGCGGACGCTCGAGCGGCGGCTCGAGCAGGGCGACACGCCGGCGGCGCTCGCGCGCGAGGCACGGCGGCTCGGGTACGTGAAGCCGGGCGAGCAGCTATTCATCGTCAAGGGGATCGACGCGTGGCGGCGCGCGCACCCTGACGCGGACACGCGCTAAACGCCCGCTACCATCGCGGCCCAGATGGATGACCGCGCCGTCGTCGAGCGCCAGCTCGGCCGCCCGCCGCGCGCGTTTCGGCGTGTCGTCGTCCGCTGTCCGTTCGGCCGCCCGGCGGTGACCGAGCAGTCGCCCTACGACGACTCGGGCGAGCCGTTCCCGACGACCTACTACCTGACCTGCCCGCACCTCGTCGCGGCGGTCTCGCGTCTCGAGGCGGCGGGTGGAGTCGAGCGCTGGACCGAGGCGGCCGAGAGCGACCCGGAGCTCGCCGAGAGCCTGCGCCGCGCCACGGCGGACCAGCGCGCCGCCCGGCGCAGACTCGCCGGCTCGCAGACCGGCCAGGACGGGGGCGCGTCGCTCGAGCTCGGGATCGGGGGCGCGAGCCGCCCGGAGCGGCTGAAGTGCCTCCACGCGCACGTCGCCTTCGCGCTCGCGCACCCTGGCTACGAGCTAGGTGAGCGGATCCTCGCCGAGATCGTCCCGCTCTGGCCCGAGGAGTGCTGCATGATGACGCGGGGTTCGTGATGAGCTCGGTTGCGGTGGAGCACGCGCGGCAGCAATGGGAGGCCGGCCATCGGCGCCTCGAGTCCCGCGCGCGCGACCGTCCCGTCTACGAGCGGCTGCATGCCCAGGTCGGGGCCGTGACCGAGGAGCTGCGGCGCAGGGTGGGGCAGACGTTCACGATGGCGCAGCTCGCCGACGTCTACGCGGGTGCGGAACGCTGGAGCAGGGACGCGGCCGCAAGAGGTGCGCCCGCGACCGGCCGCCCGGAGGATCTCGCGGTCGTCGAGGACGCGGCGTTCCACCTCTACGCGCGTGGAGCCGTCGACTACATGCCGTGAGCGAGGAAAGCTTCGGCCCGCTGCTGCCGCGCCAGCGCCGCTCGAGGCGCCGCCGGGTCAAGCTCGTCCCATGGGCGGTGCGGGGCGCAGTAGCGGTCGTCGTCTTCGTGCTCGGCGTCGCTTTCGGCCAGGCCCTCGAGAGCGACTCGGGCGAGGGCAGGAGCCGCACCTACGTCCGCACGCTCGTTCCCGAGACGTTGCCTCCGCAGACGGCGACCGTGACCGTGACGACCCCCTGATGTTTAGGAATTGCGCTATACGAAAATAAGAATCGGTACTTTTAGCTAGATTTCCATCCCCCGATGGCAAGCGAGTCGAATGACAGCGGCCGGATGCGCGCTTCGAGCGAATCCGACTGGTTGACGCTCGGACAGGCTGCGAAGTACCTGGGCGTCGCGCAGAGCACCATTCGCAAGTGGTCGGATGGCGGACGGCTGCCGGCCTTCTACACGCCCGGTGGCCATCGCCGCTACCGACGCGCGGACCTCGACGCCTTCCTGGCGCAGTCCGGTGGAGGCACACCGCCTCGAGCCCGTGAGGGTCGCCGTCTGATCCTGATCGTCGACGACGACGACCGGCTGCGCGAGTTCGTCCGCGTGAACCTCGAGATGGAGGGCTACGCCGTGCGCGAGGCGGCCGACGCGGAGGCCGGGCTCGCCGCGCTCGAGGAGGAGCCGCCCGACCTGATCCTCCTCGACGTGATGATGCCGAAGGTGGACGGCTGGGAGATGCTGCGCCGCGTCCAGGAACGCCACGGCGTCGGCTCGATTCCCGTCATCATGTTCAGCGGCAAGGTCGACGAGGAGGCGATGCGGGACGCCGCTTCGCGCGGAGCGCAGGGCTTCATCGGCAAGCCGTTCAACCCGCAGCAGCTGATCGAGTCGACGAAGCAGCTCGTCCCGACCTGATCTCGCTCGACCGCCGGCTCGAGCGCTGGGTCGTCCTCCACCGGCCGGACTGGCTCGACGGCCCATTCGTCGCGCTGTCCCACCTCGGCCGCGTCGGCCTGCTCTGGCTGCTGCTGGCGCTCGGCGCCGCCGTGCTGTGGCGCCGCGCGGAGATCTTCGCGCTCACCTTCGTCGCCTACGCGGCCGCGGAGACGTCCTCGCAGCTCCTGCGGCGCCTCTTCGATCGCGACCGACCGCCTGTCATGAACCCGGAGCCGGAACCGCTCGTCTCCACCCCGAGCGACCCTGCCTTCCCGTCGGGACACGCGGCGACGAGCTTCGCGTGCGCGGCCGTGCTCGCGTGGCTGACGCCGCTGCATCCGGTTCCGCTCTTCGTGGTCGCCGCGCTGGTGTCGTTCTCGCGCGTCTACGTGGGCGTGCACTACCCCCTGGACGCCGTGGGGGGCGCGGTCCTCGGCCTCGCGATCGCTACAGCTCTTCGCCTGCTCGTAGAAGGCCGCCGACGATCAGCGCCAGAGCCGCCACCAAGCTGATCCAGATGCCGATCCCCCGGCCCTCGTATGGGAAGAAGCGGTCGGGTACCGAGATGAGCCGGATGAGGACGAGGATCGTCGCCAGCGAGCCGAGCACGATGACGACGAGGCTCTCCGGGACGGTTGCGGGCAGCTCGATGCCGAACTCCCGCAGCACGACGAGCACGACGACGGCCAGACCGACGAGGAAGACGAGCTTCCCGATCGCCCCCGTGTGCCAGCCGATGACCGCGATCGTCAGGCCGTCTCCCGAGCCGGCGTACCAGCTCATGAAGGCGGACAGCATGAGCACGAGGCCGGCGATCGAGGTGACCCGCTCACCCGCACCCCAGATGCCGGCCGGCAGGGGGAGCATCACGTCGCGCTCCGGCGGTCTCGGCCGTTCGGGCTCGGGTGTGTACTGCTCGGGGGTCTCCACGGCGGGGGATTATCCGCTAGAGCCCGAACAATCGCTCGATCTGGTGCCAGACGACGATCGCAAGCGCGATGCTGAGCGCGACGAGGGCGATCAGCACGAGCCAGAACCGGAGGCGGGCGCGACGGACCTCACGCTCTCGCTCGCGATGGGCGCGGCGGCGTGCTCGGTGGAGCCGGTACGCCCGCTCGACTGCAACGGGGTCGAGATCGAGGGCCTCGTCCGGATCGAGGCGTCGCACCGGCTCGGCCATGCGCGGAGTCTAATTGCACCGGGGCCGTAGGCTTTACGCCGAATGGACGTCCTTCCCGAGCACGCGCTGGGAACGCTTGCGGCGGCGGGACGCACGCTGGCCGACGAGACGAGCCTCGAGAAGGCGCTGAGCGCGCTCGCGGATGCCGCCGCCGCGGCCGCGGCGGCCGAGGTCGCCGTCGTGCGGGTCGTCGACGAAGGCGGCCGGTCGCTGCAGGCCCGGGCGATCGCCGCGAGCTCGGATGCGGTCGCCGCCGAGCTCGTCGGCTCGCGCTTCTCGCTCCTCGAGCTTCCGTTCGAGGAGACCGCGGACCTCGAGCGGATGCCCGCTCAGGTGCGGGCCGCCGCCGACCGCGTGCGCGCAGATTCGCTCCTGCTCCTGCCGGCCTGGGGGGACGGACGGCCGCTCGGCAGCCTCGAGCTGATGCGAGCGGGGAGCCCGTTCGGCAGCGAGGAGGTCGCCGTCGGGCGGCTGGCCGCAGTCCAGCTGGGGCTCGTCTTGCGCGCGCTGCACGCCGAAAACGGCGCGGACGATCGGCTGCCGGTGGAGACGTCGCTCGTCCTTGCCGGAGATGCGCTCGCCGCCGGGTACGAACCGGCTCGGATCGGCGACCAAGTCATCCGCGTCGCGGTGACTGCGACCGGCGCGCTCGCCGCCCGGCTGTGGCTGGTCGAGGACGGAGCGCCGAGACCGTTCGTCAACTCGGAAGCGCTCGACGATGTGCGCCCGTCGACGACCGTCGTCCGAGCGGCGCACGCCGTGCTCGCCGACCACGAGCCCGTCACGGTCGGGCACGACGAGGGCTCGGAGGGGGCGCTCGTCGTCTCGCTCCGGATGGGACAGCCGCCGGTCGCGGTCCTGCAGCTCTTCTTCCCGCCGCAGTCGCCCCCGGCCGACGCGCTGATCAGAAGGCTCCCCGCCTTCGGCGTGCGCGCGGCCCACGCGCTCCAGGCCGGCCGTCGCGCGGGTGAGGCCGGGGAGGAGCTCGGCCGTATGCGCGCCCTGCTCGCGGTGCTCGGTCAGGCGATTGCGCGTCTCTCGCTCTCGCACACGCTCGAGACCGCGGCCGAGCAGGTCTCGGAGCTCTTGCACGCCGAGCGGGTCGCGGTCTACCTGCGGGAGGAAGGGCGCCTCCAGCCCGCGTACGAGCGCGGCCTCGCGGGCCCGCACGTCTCCGTCGCGGAGCGGATGCTCGAGCTGGCCCTGGGGCCTCTGCGGACGCAAGGCATGTTGGAGGTGAGCGACGCCGCCGCGGATCTCAGGCTGGCCGGGGTTCGTGACGCCGTCCTCGAGGCGGGGATCGAGGCCGCGCTCGCGGTGCCGCTCCTCGTCCACGAGGAGCTGATCGGGCTGCTCGCCGTCTACGCTCCGGCTGGGCACACGCAGACCGAGAACGAGCGCACGCTCTTCTCGGCGCTGGCGGCCCAGCTCGCCGTCGCCGTGCAGAACGCGCGGCTACACGAGGACGTCAAGCGCCTCGCCGCCGATCGCGAGCGCGCGCTCGACCTCGAGGCGGCCCGCGGCCGCGAGCTGACCGCCCTGCACGAGATCTCGAGCTCCTTCGCCGAGAGCCTGAGGCTGGACGCGACCCTCGACGCGGTCGCCAAGGCGGCCGTCGAGCTGCTCGGGGTCGACGCGGCCGTGATCCGCATGCACGACCTCCGCGGCGGGCAGCTCGTGCCGATGGCGGCCCATGTCTCGCAGCCGCGGCTCGAGGAAGCGCTGAAGCCGATCCTCGAGCAGCCACAGGACGCCCAGAGGCTCCCAGGCCGACGCCTGTTCCGGATGGGCCGAGCTCTCGTCCTCGATCCCGACAGCGCGAAGCGCCTTGGCGCGTCCTACGAGCTGCTCGTCCCGTTCCTGGAGCACGGGTCGACCGCGGTCGTCGTTCCGATCTCGACACCTGCCGAGCTACTGGCGACGATGACGATCGTCTCGCTCGACCCGGCGCGGCGGATCGGCGACGCGGCCGTCGAGATGGCGCTCTCCGTCGCGACCCAGGCCGCCCTCGCGATCGACAACGCCCGTCTCTACCAGCAGCAGAAGGACTTCGCCGACACGATGCAGCGCTCGCTGCTGCCGCAGGAGCTGCCGAACGTGCCCGGGCTCGAGCTCGGGGCCGTCTACGAGTCGTCGTCGCGCGTCGAGGTCGGCGGCGACGTCTACGACTTCCTGCCGCTTCCGGACGGTCGGCTGGTCGCCGTGCTCGGCGACGTGACTGGGCACGGCATCGCGGCCACGGCGGATATGGCTCTCGCCAAGTTCGTGTTCCGTTCGCTCGCCCGCGAGCATCCCGAGCCCTCCGAGTTCCTCGCGCACGCGAACGAGGTCGCGCACGGGGAGCTCACGGGCGGCAACTTCATCACGATGATCTGCCTCACCGTCGATCCCGCGGCGGGCGAGATGGCGGCGGCAAGCGCCGGGCACCCGTCGCCGCGGCTGCTCGCAGCCGACGGGTCGGTGACCGCGCTTGCCCCGCGGGGCCTTGCCCTCGGAGTCGAGACCGACCAGACGTACGAGGCCGTGCACGCGCAGCTTCCTGCGGGAAGCGCGGTGTGCCTCTACACCGACGGGATTCTCGAGGCGCGTCGTGATCGCGAGCTCTACGGCGAGCAGAGGCTCGACGCAGCGCTCGGCGAGGGGCGCGATCTCTCCGCGCAGGCACTCGCCGAGCACGTCGTCGCGGACTGCCGGGCCTTCGCGGGCGCCGACCTCGCGGACGACTGCGCGGTCGTCGTCGTGCGCCGGGCGTAAGTGCGGGATCGGCACGAGCTCGCGCTCAACGCGCTCGTCTTCTGCGCAGGGGCGGGGTCGCTCGCGACGGAGATCGCGGCCGCCCGGCTGCTCGCGCCCTACAACGGCTCGTCGACTGTGGTCTGGGCGAACGTGATCGGGCTCGTGCTCGCTTCGCTCTCGCTCGGCTACTGGCTCGGCGGGCGCATCGCCGACCGGCGTCCGAGCGCGCGCGTGCTGGGGGGAATCGTCGTCGTGGCCGCCGTGCTGATCGCGCTCGTGCCGTTCGCGGCCAAGCCGCTGCTCGATCTGTCCGTCGAGGGTCTCGACGAGCTCTCGGCAGGCGCGGTGATCGGATCGTTCTTCGCCGTGTTGCTGCTGTTCGCGCCGCCCGTGACGCTGCTCGGGATGGTCGCGCCTTTCGCGATCAGGCTCGCGATCTCGACGGTGGCGGCCGCCGGGGCCGTGGCCGGCCGGCTCTATGCGCTCTCGACGATCGGCAGCCTGCTCGGGACGTTCCTGTCCGCCCTCGTGCTGATCCCGCTGATCGGCACGCAGCGCACCCTGCTCGCCAGCGCGACGCTCGTCGCGCTCGCCGGGACGGTGCTGCTAGGCCGCCGCTGGGTGCCCCTCGCCGTTGCGGTCGCAGCCCTGCTCGCGGTCCCTCCGGGCGCGGTGAAGCGGCAGTCCGGTCTTGTCCACGAGGACGAGTCGCTGTACCAGTACATCCAGGTGGTCGAGAAGGGCTCGGTGCGGCGCCTGTACCTGAACGAGGGCATCGCGGTGCACTCCGTCTGGCGCCCGGACGAGGTCCTGACCGGCGGGGTCTGGGACACGTTCCTCGTCGTGCCGCTGCTGCTCGACCGGCCGGTCCTGAGGGTCGCGATCCTTGGCAACGCGGGCGGGACGGTGGCGCGCGCGTACGGCCGCTTTTATCCGGCCGCCCGGATCGACGGTGTCGAGCTCGACCCGGCCGTGTCCAAGGTGGGCCGCCGCTACTTCGGGATGGAGGACAACCCGCTGCTCGTCGTGCACGACGCCGACGCACGGCCCTTCCTCCGCCGGACCGATGCGCGCTACGACCTGATCATCGTCGACGCGTACCGGCCACCGTACGTCCCCTTCTACCTCGCGACGAGCGAGTTCTTCCGGCTCGCCCGCGAGCGCCTCGAGCCCGGCGGGATGATCGCGCTCAACGTGGCCACCGTCCCGGACGACCATCGTCTCGCCGAGGCGATCGCAGCAACCGTCGCGAGCGAGTTCCCGCAGGTGCTCGCGTGGCAGCCGCTGCGCTTCAACCAGATCGTGATCGGGCTCGACGAGGCGACTCCGCTGCCCGTCCTGCGCGAGCGGCTCACGGGCGCGCCACCTGCGCTGCGCAGCCTCGCCGACCTGCTCGGTCGAGACATGCGTCCGACCGAGGGGCGCGGCGAGCCGTGGACGGACGACCGGGCGCCGGTCGAGTGGGTGACGGACCGGATGATCGTGCAGTACGCCGCGGAGGGCGGGCGGCTCGAGGAGTATCCGTTGCCGACGGCGCCGTGAACCTGCTGCGGAACGGCGGCCCGTTGCTACGGATCGGGCATCGCGGGGCCGCGCGGCTCGCGCCTGCGAACAGCCTCGCCGCGATCGAGGCCGCGCTCGTCGTGGGCATCGACGGTGTCGAGCTCGACGTGCTCGGCGCCGGCGGCCGGGTCGTTCTCGCCCACTCGGCGCGCGAGCTCGCACCCGAGCCGGTCAGCCTCGACGATGCGCTCGAGCTGCTCGCCGAGCGCGCGCCCGAGACATTCGTGATCGTGGACATGAAGGTGAGCGGTACCGCGTTCGAGCGCGACCTCGTCGACGTGCTGCGGCGACACGAGGCCATCCCGCGCACGCTCGCGGCATCCGGCTCCCCGGACGTCCTCCGCCGCCTGCGGGGCCTCGAGCCGGCTCTGGGAACGAGCCTCACGTATCCGCGCGGCCGGTTCTTCGCGCTCAAGCGCCTTGCGCTGCCCTTCCGGATCGCCGGGCTGATCGACGCGGCGGGCGCGTCGGCCACGACGCTGCGGCACCAGGTGATCTCGAGGGCTGTCGTCGACCGCTCCCACGAGCTCGGCGTTCCGGTCCTTGCCTGGACCGTGAACAGGCCGAGTGTCCTGGCTCGGCTCGACGCCCTCGGCGTGGACGGCTTAATCACGGACGATCCCCGAATTTTTCCGGCTGCCTAGCGGGCTACACTGCTGGACGTGAGACGCTCGGGCCCGGCCGCGCTCGCCTTTCTCGCCTGCGCTGTGGCGGGTGTGCTCTGTGCGTTCGTCCTCGCGGGGGGCGTGGCCGCACAAGGGCTGCTGACGACTACAGGCACGACGTCGACCGGGACGACCACCGAGCCCGCGCCGACGCTGGTCCCGCCCGGCGTGACGATCGCCGGCATCGCCGTCGGCGGCCTGACCCCCGACTCGGCTGTCTTCACCGTGCAGGAGCGCTTCAACCAAGGGATTCCGCTCCTCCTCAATCGGCGCCGCCGGCTCGCGCCGACCCCGGGCGTCCTCGGCGCGACCGCACGCATCGACGCCGCCATCCAGCGGGCCCTTGCGGCCGCGCCCGGCGAGGCCGTGCCGCTCACCGTGCTCGTGTCCGAGGAGCGGCTCCTGGGGTACGCGGCCAACGTCGCCCGGCGCTTCAACCGGAACCCGGTCGACGCCCAGGTCTTTCTCCGCCGCGGGCGCCCCAGGATCGTCGCCGAGCGGCTCGGGGTCGCGGTTCAGCGGTCGCAGCTCGCGGGCGCGATCCACAAGCGGCTCGTGACGATGAGCCGGGCGGCGGTGCGGGTGCCCACGAAGGTCTCCGTCCCCGAGACGACGCGACGCGTCTTCCGGAACCTGATCGTCATTCACCGCGGCTCGAACCGCCTCGAGGTCTTCAATTACGAGCGGCTGCGCAAGCGCTTCCGCGTCGCGACCGGGCAGTCCGTCTACCCGACTCCGCTCGGCCGCTTCCACATCGCGGTCAAGTGGCGGAACCCGTGGTGGTACCCGCCGAGCTCGAGGTGGGCGCAGGGCCTGAAGCCGGTGCCGCCCGGGCCGGACAACCCGCTTGGCACGCGCTGGATGGGCCTGTCCGCCCCGGGCGTGGGCATCCATGGCACTCCGAACCCCGGCTCGATCGGGTACTCCGTCTCGCACGGCTGCATCCGGATGTACATCCCGGATGCGGAGTGGCTCTTCAACGTCGTCGACATCGGGACGACGGTCTTCATCGTCCCGGGCTGATGCGCCGTCTGAAGCTGGTCGGCCAGGGCGCCGCGATCGGTCTAGTCGCCGCGCTTCTCGGGCTGCTCGCGTGGAGGGTCGCGAGCCAGGACGACCCCGGAGGCGTGGCGGCGGCGTTTCAGCGAGGCGAGCGCACGCCGGCGAAGTCGTTCACCCTCGACAGGCTCGGCGCGCCCGGCGAGCTCAGCCTCGCGTCGTTGCGCGGGAAGGTGGTCGTGCTCAACTTCTGGGCGGCCTGGTGCGAGCCGTGCAAGCGGGAGGCGCCGCTGTTCCAGGCTGCGTTCGAGCGCTACCGTGGGCAGGGCGTCACGGTTCTCGGCGTCGACACCAACGACTACAGCGGCAACGCGAAGCGCTTTCTCGAGCGCTACGGCGTCACCTATCCGAACGTCCGTGACCGTGACGGCCGTGTTCTCAGGAGGTATGGCGGCCTGCCGCTGCCGCGGACGTTCGTCATCGACCGGTCCGGCTACGTAAACGGGTATATCTTCGGTGAGGTCCGGGAGGATGCCCTGCACCGTGCGATCGAGGAGGCGCTGACGTGAGACTCGTCGTCGCGGCTCTCGGCGTCCTCGTGCTCGCCTGGGCACCGACTGCGACGGCGAGCGAGGAGAAACCGACGCGCTGGGAGCTCGAGCAGGAGGTCATGTGCCCTGACTGCAACGCGCCGCTCGCGCAGTCGAACGGCCGGATGGCGCAGCAGCTGATCCACTTCATCGAGTCGCGGATCGCGGCGGGGGACACGAAGAGCGAGATCAAGGACAAGCTCGTGGCGGAGTACGGGCCGCCGATCCTCGTGACGCCGCCCGCCGCCAAGAAGCGCCCGACGCTCGCCGACCTGGAGGACGAGGTGATGTGCCCCGTCTGCCCGGGGGAGACGCTCGAGCAGTCGAGCTCGCCCGCAGCGCAGCAGGTCGAGCGGTTCATCTCGGCGCGGATCGCCGCCGGCGACTCGAAGGACGAGATCAAGGACAGGCTCGTCGCCGAGTACGGGGCGCGGATCCTCGCAGCGCCGCCCAAGGAGGGCTTCGATCTCCTGGCCTGGGTGCTGCCGCTCGTCGGGCTGCTCGGAGGCGCTCTCGTCATCGGAGGCGCAGCGTGGCACTGGAGTCGCAGGCGCGAGCCGGCCCAGCCCGGTGTCCCGCTCGACCCGGAGCTCGAGCGCCGGCTCGACCGCGAGCTGGCGGACCTTGATTGATCGAACGCATTCCGATCGCCTTCCTCGCCGGCTTCGTCTCCATCGTCACGCCCTGCGTCCTGCCCCTCGTCCCGGGCTACCTCTCGGCCGTCTCCGCGCTCGAGGCGGACCGGCTCGGCCGCCCGGGCACGGCGCGCCGCGTCGTGGCGGGCAGCATCCCGTTCGTCGCCGGCTTCACGGTGGTCTTCGTCCTGCTGGGGGCGGGAGCCGCTGCGATCGGGGGCGTGCTCGACGTCGACCGGCAGACCGAGGTCGCGGGCTTCGTCCTCGTCGTCCTCGGCCTGACCTTCATCGGCCTGCTGCCCTGGCCTGAGCAGGTCTTCGCTCCGAGTCTGCTGCAGGGCGCTCACCGGCGCGGGTCGAGCATCCTTCTGGGCGCTGCGTTCGCCGTGTGCGCGGCGCCGTGCATCGGGACGGTGCTCGCGTCGATCCTCGTCCTGGCCAGCGATACGGGGACGGTGGTGCGCGGCTCGATCCTGCTTGCCGCGTACTCGGTGGGCCTCGGCGTGGCCTTTCTGCTCGCAGGAGTGGCGTTCGCCCACGCGATGGGCGCGTTTCGCTGGTTGCGCGACCACTACGTCGTCCTGCGCGTCGCCGGCGGACTGACGCTCGTCGCGCTCGGGCTGCTGCTCTTCTTCCACCGAGATTGGTGGCTGCGCGTCGCGCTGAGCTGGGTGCTCGACGCGGCCGGGCTTTCAGACGTCTAGCGGCCGCAGCTCGAGCGAGCCGGTGGCGACGACGCGCGCGGCCTCGTCCACTTGCCCGAGCACGGAGGCGACGTCGACGCCGCGGTGCCCGGGTGCGAATGGCGCGAGGCGCCTGGCGGCTTTCTCGAGCTGGCGCTCACAGCCCGGCCGCCGGCCGCGGCCTGCCTGGTACCAGGCGACGACGACGTGCACCAGGCCCTGGAAGAAGTCCTTCTCGGCCGGCTCGGCGGCGCGCCAGGCGTCCTCGAAGGCCTCGTGCGCGGCGAAGTACTCGCCGGCGCGGGCGAGCTGGAGGCCGCGCTCGAAGTCAGCCGAGAGCGACCTTGACGTCCCCGTCCTCGACGGTCACCTCGTACGTGTGCAGCTCGATCGCGAGGTCGAAGTCGTTCTTGCCGGTGCGGACGTCGTACGTCCACCCATGCCATGGACAGCGCAGGAGATGACCGTCGACCCTGCCCTCGCCGAGCGGGCCGTGGAGATGGAGGCACGCGCCCTGAGTCGCATAGAACGCCCCGTCGATGTTCACGAGCGCGATCGTCTCGTCGCCGGCCTGGACCGGCTTCGCCGTCCCGGGGGGCACGTCGTCGACGCGAGCGACAGTCACGAGCTCTGGCCCGGCCATTCCGGCGACGGTAACAGAGTGTTACGCTCAGAGCGTTGTGGCGACGATCCTGCTGGTTGGGGTCGATCTCTACCTGAGAGGGAAGCTGGAGGCCTCTCTCCCGGGCCATCATCTGGTCACCACGGACAGCGCCGACCCGCCCGATTGCGTGATCGCAGACGTGTCGAGGGTCGACGCGGAGGACGTCGCCGACGCCTATCCGGACTCGCCGATCCTCGGCTTCACGAACCACACGGACACGGCAGGACTGCGCCGCGCGCACGAGGCGGGATTCGACCAGGTGGTCGCAAAGTCGGCGCTCGTCGAGCGGTGTCCAGAGCTGATTAACGAACTGATCGCCTCGGTAGACTGACTCGCTCGTGACGTACATCATCGCCGAGCCCTGCATCGACATCAAAGACCGCTCCTGTGTCGACGTCTGCCCGGTCGACTGCATCCACGAGTTCGAGCGGATCCTGATCATCGATCCCGAGGAGTGCATCGATTGCGGTGCATGCGAACCGGAGTGCCCCGTCGAGGCGATCTTCCCCGAGGACGCGCTCCCGGACAAATGGGAGCCCTTCGTCAAGATCAACTACGCCTACGGCGACGGCCCCGAGGTCGTCAACAAGCTCACCGACGAGTACGCGACCGAGCACAACGTCCAGAACCCACCTCTGGAATACAAACCGAGCTAGTCGGTAATCCTCTCTGAGCAAGCGACTCTTGAGGAGGGTCATGCCTCAGGAAGCATGGAGCCCGAAACGGGAACGCCAGTACGAGCACATCAAGGAGAGCGCCAAGGAGCAGGGTGCCTCCACGAAGCGCGCCAAGGAGATCGCCGCGAGAACGGTGAACAAGGAGCGCGCGAGATCGGGTGAGGCGCGGCAGTCGTCGCCCTCGTCCCGTCGTGACATCTCGTCCGGTCGGCGCGGCGGCCTGCGCTCGGGCACGCGGCGCCAGAAGGGTCAGACGAAGGAGCAGCTCTACAACCAGGCCAAGCGCCTGAACATCAAGGGCCGCTCGCGGATGAACAAGCGGCAGCTACAGGCCGCTGTCAACCGGAAGAAATAAGTGGACGCGGGCCTCACCCGGACCGGTAGATTGGCCCGGGTGAGGCCCAAGACCCTCGACCACGTCGCCCTGTGGGTCGCGGATCGGGATCGCATCGCGGACTTCCTGACGCAGCGGCTCGGGATGCACGTCATCGAACGGACCGACAAGTTCACGCTCGTCGGCTGGGACGCGCTGCGCGGGAAGCTCACGCTGTTCGGTGCTGACGGGCCGCGGGAGCGCGGGGCGCTCGAGCACGTGGCGCTCCGGGTGAGTGACCTCGACGGCGCCCTGGCGGCGCTCGACGGCGTCGACGTCGAGCGTGCGAACGGCGCGGGGTACTTCGACGTCTCGGAAGGGCTTCGTCTAGGGCTCGTGGAGTCCACGCCCGAGGCCGAGCACGACATCGACCATGTCGCGCTCTTCTCCGCGAGGCCCGAGGAGACGGCGAAGCGGTACCAGGAGCTCGGCTTCGCTCCGGCCGGTGAGCGGCGCGTCGAGGTCGGCGGAGCATGGGTCGAGTTCCACGACGGTGACCCGGGCGACCCGGAGCGTCCGCTTCTCAATCACCTCGCTCTGCTCGTCGAGTCTGCCGACGAGCACCTGGACGAGGCGCGCGAGCGCGGACTCGAGGTCGCGGACGTCGTGGATGCAGCGAACACGTACGCCGTCTTCCTCTGGGGGCCCGAGCACGTGAAGATCGAGTACGTCGAGCACAAGCCGACGTTCGCCCTGAAATAGCCAACATCGTTATCGCCGGCGCCGGGATGGCGGGCCTGTGCGCCGCAGCGCGCGCGAGAGAGCTCGGCGCCGAGCCCATCGTCTTCGAGAAGGGCGACCGTCCGGGCGGCTCGATGCTGCTCTCGAGCGGGGTCGTCTGGCGCTTCCGCGAGCTCGACGAGTTCCGGGCGGAGTGCCCGGCCGGGGACGCGAAGCTGCAGCGAGTCGTCTACGACGGGCTGGACGAAGCCCTGGAGTGGCTCGAGTCGCTCGGCGCGCCGGTCGTCGATCGTTCGACAGGCAACCCGCGGACCAGCGG
>JBKPFD010000219.1:0-5416 GCA_046729155.1 Actinomycetota bacterium | reverse complement strand
TTCAGCTTCGAGTACGTCGCCTCGTTCACGAGCCGCGAGCTGCCGACCGGCTACACGATCTCGGCTTTCTGGGGTGGGCAGGAAGGATCGCTGCTCCTCTGGCTGCTCGTGCTCACCGGCTTCTCGGCGGCGGCCGTCCTGCTCAACCGCCACACCGCGCGCGACCTGATCGCGTGGGTCGTGCCCGTGCTCGCGCTCGTCGTCGTCTTCTTCTCGTTCATGCTCGTGGCGGTCTCGAGCCCGTTCGACACGCGCGTCGCGCCGCTCGACGGGGCGGGGCTCAACCCGAGCCTCCAGAACCCGTACATGATGGCCCACCCGCCCTTCCTGTACCTCGGGTTCGTCGGGCTCACCGTCCCGTACGCGTTCGCAATGGGCGCGCTACTCGCGCGGCGCACGGACGAGGCCTGGATCGTCGCCACGCGCCGCTGGACGCTCGCCGCCTGGACGTTCCTCGGCATCGGCCAGCTCCTCGGCGCGCACTGGGCTTACGTCGAGGTCGGCTGGGGCGGCTACTACGCCTGGGATCCGGTCGAGAACGCGGCCCTGATGCCCTGGCTCGCGGCCACGGCCTTCCTGCACTCGGTGATGATCCAGGAGAAGCGCGGGATGCTGAAGGTCTGGAACGTGCTGCTCGTGGTGCTCGCCTTCTCGCTCGCGCTCTTCGGGACGTTCCTCACGCGCTCGGGCATCGTCAGCTCTATCCATTCGTTCACGCAGAGCTCGATCGGCGCCTGGTTCCTCGCGTTCATCTGCCTGATCACGGCGGGCTCGCTCGCGCTGATCTTCGCGCGGCTGCCGCTGCTGAAAGCGAAGACGCGCCTCGAGTCGCTGGCGTCGCGCGAGGCGACCTTCCTCTACAACAACCTGCTCCTGGTCGCGCTCTGCCTGACGATCCTCTGGGGCGTCGCCTTCCCGATCCTCTCCGAGGCCGTGCGTGGCGAGCAGATCACGGTCGGAGCGCCGTACTACAACTTCTTCCTGCTCGTCTTCGGGCTGCCGCTGCTCTTGCTGATGGGCATCGGACCGCTCGTCGCGTGGCGCCGCGCCTCGCTGCGCTCGCTCGGACGGTCGCTCGCCTGGCCGCTCGGCGCCGCGCTGGCCGCTGGGGGCGTGCTGCTCGCCCTCGGCGCGGGCTCCTCGCGAGCAGGGCTGATCGCGTACACGTTCTCGGCGTTCGTGCTCGGGTCGATCGTTTACGAGTTCGTCCGCGGCACCCGCGCGCGGCGGGCGCTCACCGGCGGCTCGTGGCTGGGCGCGTTCAACGGGCTCGTCGCTCGCAACCGTCGCCGCTACGGCGGCTACGTCGTCCATGCATCGATCGTCCTGCTGGCGATCGGCGTCGCCGGCTCCAGCGCGTACGACACCGTCCGCGAGCAGAAGCTCCGTCCAGGTAGCTCGGTCGAGGTCGCCGACTACAACGTGCGCTACCGCTCGCTCGTCTCGCGCGAGGGGCCGAACGCGACCGAGGTGCGCGCCCAGCTCGACGTCTCGCGCGGCGGCAAGTCGCTCGGAACGCTCGAGGCGGGCAAGAACGACTACCGCGCCGAGGACCAAGTTTCGAACGAGGTCGGCATCCGTAGCGACCCGCTGCGGCTCGAGGATCTCTTCGTCATCACCGACCAGATCAACCGCGACGGCTCGGTGCAGTTCCGAGTCCTCGTCAAGCCGCTGGTGAACCTGATCTGGATCGCGGGTCTCGTCTTCCTGGCTGGTTCGCTCGTTGCGATGTGGCCGAGCGCGGCCGAGCAGAAGCGGCTCGCAGAGCGCTACCGCGAGCTGCGCGCGCTCGCCCGGGCATGAGCACGTTCGCGCTCGTGCTGGGCGCCGTGCTTGCCGTCGTCTGCGTCGTGCTCGTCGCCCTCCCGTTCCTGCGTGAGCCTGACGCGCGCGAGGACGTGCTCGAGGAGCCCGACGCGCTCGACAGGCGGCGGCTCGAGCTCGCCGAGGAGCGCGACCGGGCCCTAGCAGACCTGAAAGAGCTCGAGTTCGACCACCGGACGGGCAAGATCTCGGACGCGGACTACCGCGAGCTCGTCGGGCCGCTCCGCAGGCGGGCGGCGGCCGCCTTGAAGGCGCTCGAGTTCCACACCGAGAGGACGAGCGAGGGCCGGGTGCGTGTCGGCGGCTGAGTGCGCGAACTGCGGCTCGGCGCTGCCCGCGCGAAGCCGCTTCTGCCCGGAGTGCGGAACCCGTGTCGGAGCGTCCGACGGCGACACCGAGATCCAGGAGGTTCCGCCGCACGAGACCCGGCCGGCGCCGATGGACGTCATGTGGTCGGAGCGCCGCTTCTTCGGCGTGGCGCCGTCGACTGCGCTCTTCGGGCTCGGCGTCGGCGCAATCGTGCTCGGCGTCGTCCTGCTCGTGGCCGGGCACCCGCTCTGGGCGCTCGTCGTGTTCGGGGCCGCCGCCCTCGCGTTCGGGGCGTTCGTCTCGCAGACGAGGAGGCTCCCTGCGCAGGCTTCCGGCGTTGCGCGTGCGTCCGTGCAGGCACTCGATGCGGTCAAGGCGCGCGCCGAGGCGACGATCGAGACGGTCGCGGCGCACGGAAATTCGCAGATCGAGCAGCTGCGACTCCGCCGTGAGATCGGGCAGCTGAACGAGGAACGCGAGCAGAGGCTCGTCGAGCTCGGCGCCGCCGCCTACGCGGACGACCGCCCCGCGACGGCTGCGCTAAAGGAGCAGATCGGCGAGCTCGACGGGGCGCTCGAGCGCAAAAGGCAGCAAATAGCGGAGATCTCCGAGGCGACCGCGGAGCGGGTGAAGGAAGCCCAGCTGCAGGTGCAAGCGACCGAGATCGTCGCGGCTTCCGAGGGTGCGGATACCCCGGAAAACGAGCAACGTCCGCAGAATTAGCTAGAGTTCCGCAACTTTTCGGTCGGGAAGGGAGCCCCCAGCCCCCCGCCGAACTGGCCCCTTATGAGACGGCTGCTTCTAGGCCCGTTCCTCCTCCTCGCCCTTTTTGCCCCGGCGGCGGGTAGCCACCACGCTTCCGCCGCGTCCAACGAGGAGCGCATTCAGGCCCTGCGGGAGAAGATCGCCGCCGCGCAGGCGAAGGAGTCCCGGCTCGCCTCCGAGATCGGCCTCGTCGAGGGGCAGATTCGCGACCTCCAGGCCCGCGTGGGCAACGTCTCCAACCGTCTCGAGACCCTCGAGCGCGAGCTCGCGTTGCACCAGAGCCGGCTCGAGAAGATCAGGCGCCTCTTCGAGATCCAGACCGAGCGGCTGAACTTCCTGCGGGAGCAGTACGCCCTCGCGCTCGACCGGCTGAACCGGCGGCTCGTCGAGATCTACGAGACCCAGGAGGTGACGACGCTCGACGTCCTCATTTCGTCGGGTAGCTTCAGCGACGTCATCGAGCAGCTCGACTACCTGCGCGACCTCGGTTCGCAGGATCTGCACATCTCGACCGAGGTGAACCGGGCCAAGGTCCGGATGCGCGAGGAGCGCGAGAAGACTGCGGCGACCAAGAGACGCGTCGAGACGATCACACGCACGATCGCCGTGCGCACGCAGCAGACGCGCCTCGCGCGCGACCGCCTGATCTCGAGCAGGCAAGGGCTTTCGGCCTCGAAGACGCACAAGGCCACACAGCTGCTGTCCGTGCGCGAGGAGAAGGAGGAGTTCCTGCGCGAGGTCGCGGGCCTCGAGGCGGCGAGCAACGCGCTCGCTGCCCGCCTCCAGGCCTCGGCATCATCGAGCTACGACTCGAGCCCGTCGGCGAGCGGGCTCATCTGGCCCGTCTCGGGCCCGGTCGTGAGCGGGTTCGGCATGCGCTGGGGCCGGATGCACACGGGCATCGACATCGCCGTCGGCTACGGGACGCCGATTCACGCGGCAGCGTCGGGGACGGTCGTGTCGGCCGGGTGGATGGGCGGCTACGGGAACCTCGTCGTCATCGACCACGGCGGCGGACTCTCGACGGCGTACGCGCACCAGTCGAGCATGGCCGTCGGCGGCGGCAGCGTCTCGCAGGGCCAGGTCATCGGCTACGTCGGCTGCACGGGGCATTGCTTCGGGCCGCACCTCCACTTCGAGGTGCGCGTGAACGGCTCTCCGGTCGATCCGCTCGGCTATCTCTAAGTAGGGGCGACCGATCCACATCCCGATCCGCAAGCAGGCCGCTGCGCGCGCCTAGCTGAAACGCGTGATCGCGCGCACGGACGGCGCCGAGATGCCGGCCGCGCACGAGACCACCACGAGCCCCGCGGCCGTGACCAGCACCGCATCGGTGCCGAACGCGTCCGACGCCGGGCCTGCCAGCGCCTGGCCGAGCGGGCTCAGCCCGAGCGCGACCAGCCACGTAAAGGAGTCGACGCGCGACAGCACGTGGCTCGGGATCTCGCGCTGCAGGACCGTCACGAACATGTTGTTTCCGAACGCGATTCCCGCCTGGAAGACGCCGTAGGCGATCGCGACCGCCACCGTGGGCAACGGCGGCAGGAGCGCCAGCGCGGGCAACGCGGACAAGGACCACGCCGCGAACGCGGCCACGAGCGGGCGGTGAGGCCGCACACGCAAGGCGACGACACCGCCGAGGATCCCGCCGACCGCCCCCGCGGCGAGGATGGCGCCCCACGAGGTCGCACCGCCCAGATCGCGCTGGCTGATGACGGGGCCGAGGACGAGGAAGGTTGCGATGCCGAGGATGGTGACCGCGACGAGGGAGAGCCCGGCTCGCATCCAGCCGCGCGACCACGTCTCGCGCGCCCCTTCGCCGAGCTCGTCCAGGAAGGGGCGGCGCGGCGGGCGCTCCGTCGCCGCGATCGGAAGGACGGAGAGGAACGCGGCGCTCGCCACGAACGTCAGCGAGTCGATGGCGAAGACCCAGCCCGGCTCGGCCACCACGACGATCAAGCCCGAGACGGCCGGCCCGGCGACCTGGACCGTGCTCCAAGAGAGCGCCAGCAGCGCGTTCGCCTGCTGCAACCGGGCGGCCGAGATCGTCTGTGGGACGAGCCCGGTCGCGGCCGGGAGGAAGAACGCGCTCGCCGCGCCGAACACGAACGAGGTGACGGCGAGCATCCAGACCTCCATCGCGCCCGTGAGGAGCGCAATCGCCACGAAGGCCTGAACCACCGCCCGGATCGCGTCGCACGTGAGCATCACGAGCCGCCGCGGCAGGCGGTCGGCCCAGACGCCGCCGATCGGGATGAACGCGGTGCGGCCGATCGTCAGCGCCGCAAAGACGAGGCCGAGCTCGGCGGCGCCGCCCCCGATCTGGAAGACCGCGAACGCGAGCGCGACGCCGATCATGACGTCTCCGATCGCCGAGGTCGTCTGTCCGAGCCAGAGCAGGCGGAAGGGCCGCTCGGAGAGCGCGCCCGCGCGCTCGCGGAGGGAGATCACGCCGGCGACGTTAGCGCCGCGGCCAGGAACCCCGGCTCGTCTCGGGGTTTCGCGTCAGTTCTCGTCA
>JBKPFD010000218.1:0-1883 GCA_046729155.1 Actinomycetota bacterium | reverse complement strand
TCCTGCGGGTCGCCGGGCCGCTCCCAGCCGAGCCGCGCCACCTCGCTGCCCGCGCGGATGAGGCCGCGCAACGTCGCCATCTCGCGGACGATGCGCGCGTAGTGGCCGGCGTTCGCCGTCGCAGGCACGAGCGCCGCGAGCTCCTGGATGCGACCGCGACCGCCGGCGTCCTCGAGCTCGCCGCGTTCCTCGAGCTCGTCGACGAGCGTGATCGCGTCGACGGGCTCGCCGCGCGCGTAGAGGGCGAGTGCGGCTCGGTAGATCTTGGCGTGGCTTTCCCGGTAGAAATCGCCGGCGTCGAGGACTTCGCTCACGGCGCCGATCGCACCGGGCGCGAGCATCATCGCGCCGAGGACCGACTCCTCGGCGTCGAGGTTCTGCGGGGGCACAGGAGCGGCCTGCGCGGACGCGGCGACAGCGGCCACGTCGGCATTGATGCCGTCTCGAAACACGGCGGTCAAGACCGGGAAAAGTCCCTTCGCACAGGCTTCGCGCGGAACCTGTGAAACCGGTCGTATGCAGGGATTGGGGAACGCACGTTCGCCCATTCTCCCCAACCTGTCGGACGT
Source organism: Actinomycetota bacterium (assembly GCA_046729155.1). Taxonomy (GTDB): domain Bacteria; phylum Actinomycetota; class Thermoleophilia; order Gaiellales; family Gaiellaceae; genus VAXT01. The sequence goes on along the minus strand of JBKPFD010000218.1, from coordinate 1,314 downwards.
TTGTCCCCAGGCGCCCGAACAGAAAACGGCGCCCGAACTTCCTGCTATTTACGCTGTCTTCGCGATCTGTCCACAGGCCGGTGCATAACCCTGTGGATAGTTAGACCCGCTCTTGTGACTCCTCGTCCGCGTCGGCGTCGACCGCGCGGTCGAACGCGTCCTCCGGCACCTGCTCCTCCTCGGCGCCTTCGGGCCGTTCCGGCTGCTCGGCGGCGGCGATGGCCTCGTCCAGGACCTCGTCGGACAAGCGTTCTTCGACTTCGGCGTCCGGGGCCTCCGCCGCGTCCGCGACGGGAGCGGCCTCGTCCTCTTCGGGCACGGGCGCCTCGGCCTCAGGCGGCAGCTCCCCGCCCTCGGGCACGACGAGTGTGCGCACCTGCACCGTCACGTCCTGGAAGAGCTCGACCGGAATCTCGTAGCGGCCGATGCGCTTGATCGGCTCCGAGAGCTCGATCTTCCGCCGGTCGACGCGCACCTTGTGCCGCTCCCAGAGCGTGTCGGCGATGTCGGTCGGCGTGACCGAGCCGAAGAGGACGCCGGTCTCGCCGGCCTTGACGTCGAAGCGCAGCTCGAGCTGCCCGACCCGCTGCGAGATCTCCTGCGCCTGCTCGAACGTCTGCGCCTCGTGCCGGGCGCGGTTCGCCGCGACCTTCTCGACCTCGGCGATCCGGGCCGGCGTCGCCGTCTCGGCGAGCTTCCGCGGCAGCAGGAAGTTGCGCGCGTACCCGCGGGCGACGTCGACGACCTCGCCGCGCAGGCCGACGTTGTCCACGTCCTGTCGGAGGATGACCTTCATCGCTAGTTGGAGACGTACGGCAGTAGCGCCATCTCTCGCGCGCGCTTCACCGCGACCGCGACCTGCTTCTGGTGCCGCCGGCACGTGCCGGTGATGCGCCGCGAGCGGATCTTCCCCTTCTCGGAGATGTACCGGCGCAGCTGGTTGTAGTTCTTGTAGTCGACCTCTTCGACCTTGTCCTTGCAGAAGAAGCAGCTTCGGCGCCGCGGGGGCGGTGCGGTTCTCTGCCTGCGCTGCTGTCGATCTTTCTGCTGTGCCATCAGAACGGGATGTCGTCGTCGGCCGCCTGGCCGCCGAAGTCGGCATTCGCCTCGTTCGCCGCGCCGGCGGGCACGAACTGCGGCTGGCCCTCAGCGTCGCCGCGGCTACCGAGGAACTGGACGGTGTCGGCGATGATCTCGACCGCCTGGCGCTTGGTGCCGTCCTGGGCCTCCCACTCGCGCCAGTCGAGCCGGCCGTCGACGCCGACGGGGCGGCCCTTCGAGAGGTACTGCGCGCAGCTTTCGCCCTGGTTGCCC
>JBKPFD010000217.1:0-3104 GCA_046729155.1 Actinomycetota bacterium | reverse complement strand
CGCCGGCGGCGCGGTCGCCGTCGCGGCCGCCGCGGCCGCCCTGCTCACGCTCGGCTCTCCGCGTCGCGGGCCCGTCGAGGACGCCGCGGCTGCAGTCGAGAAGGCCGCCACGCTCACCTCGGCTTCGGCCCAGCGCTCCGGGACGGCAGTCGTCCGGATCACGCACGACGGCAACCTCTGGGCCGGCACGACGATCCAGTGGAACGGCGGCGACCTCGCGGTCTCGAGCGACGCCCCGCGGCGCCGCGGCAAGGCCGGCAGCGCGCTGCTGCTCGTCGACGGAACCATTTACGGCATCGAGGACGGCCGCTGGGCGGTCCTCGGCCCGCCGGAGAGCATCGACCCGAACAGCGGCACGACTCCCCCCGAGGTCCTGGCAGCGGTGCGCGAGGCCGTCGGCGGCACGACTCTGCGCAAAATCGCCGGCGGCGTCGACGGCCTGACGACCCAACCGCTTCCCGACGGCTCGACCGTCTACAGCGGCACCGTCGAAGCCGGACTGATCGCGAGGGAATCCGGGTTCAAGGAGGGCGAGGCGATCCGTGTGCTGCCGTTCGGTTACGTCGCGCATGGGAAGGCCGAGGATCCGGCCGCGGTCCTCGACGCCGCGGTCACGGTGGGCGCGGACGGCATCGTCCGCCAGATCGCCGTCCGCTGGCCCGGTTGGAGGTACAGCGTCACGTACAACAGGCTCGGTGCGACGCCCGCTCCGGTCGCGCCTGCGAACGCGAGGCCGTTGCGCCGTTTGCTCCGCTAGGGGAAACTTGTCCGGTGACGGCGGTCGCCGGCGAGATCGAGATCGACGAAGCTGCATTCCGCGGTCAGGTCGTGCGCCCGGGCGACCCCGACTACGACCTGCACCGCGCGATCTGGAACGGGTCGTTCGACAGGCGCCCGGCGATGATCGTCCGCTGCGCCGGCGTCGCCGACGTCATCGCCGCCGTCAAGCTCGGGCGCGAGAGCGGCCTGCCGGTCGCCGTGCGGAGCGGCGGGCACTCATTTTCCGGGTCCTCGGTCGCGGACGACGGGCTGATGATCGACCTCTCGCCGATGAAGGGCGTTCGCATCGATCCGGAGCACCGCACCGCGCGGGCGCAGGCGGGCGTCTTGCTCGGCGAGCTCGACCGGGAGACCCAGGCGTTCGGGCTCGCAGTCCCCTCCGGCATCGTCACGCACACCGGCGTGGCGGGTCTCACGCTCGGCGGCGGGATTGGCTGGATCATGCGCAAGCACGGGCTGTCGATCGACCAGCTCGTCTCGGTCGACCTCGTCACCGCCGAAGGCGAGTTCGTGAAGGCGAGCGCGGACGAGACCGCCGACCTGTTCTGGGGCGTGCGCGGCGGCGGCGGCAACTTCGGGATCGTCACCGAGTTCGAGTTCCGCTGCGTGCCGCTCGGAACGCACATCCTCGCCGGGCCGATCTTCTGGCCGATGGAGCAGTCCGGCGACGTTCTCCGCTTCTATCGGGACTGGGTCGCGGACGCGCCCGACGAGTTGATGACGATCATCACCCACCGCAAGGCCCCGCCGCTCCCGTTCGTCCCGGAGGAGCTGCACGGCAAGCCGGTCGTGATGATCACCTGCTGCTGGGCGGGCGACGTCGACGAGGGCGAGAGGTTCATTCGGCCGCTGCGAGAGTTCGGCTCGCCGGTCGCGGACGTGTGCGCGCCGAAGCCCTATCTCGTGCACCAGGCGATCTTCGACCCGAGCTTCGTTCCCGGGCGCTGGTACTACTTCAAGAGCTGCGACGTCGCCGAGCTGAGCGACGAGATCATCGACATCACAGTCGAGCGCTCACTGCAGATCCGCTCGCCGCTGACGTCCTTCCCGATCTGGCAGATGGGCGGCGCCGTCGCTCGCGTCGGGGAAGACGAGACCGCGTTCAACGGGCGCACGGCGGGCTTCACCTACAACATCGGCGCTTGCACCGAGACCGCTGAAGGGTTCGACGAGGAGCGCGAGTGGGTGCGGAGCTTCTGGTCGGCTCTCGAGCCGTGGCACGAATGGGTGTACGTCAACTTCCTGGGAGACGAGGGCGCCGATCGCGTACGCGAGTCCTATGGGCCGGAGAAGTACGACCGGCTGCGGGCTCTGAAGCAGAAGTACGACCCGGAGAACTTCTTCCGCCTCAACCAGAACATCGCGCCGAGCTAGCCCCGGCCGTTTGCCTAGAGGCACGAAAGCACTTAGGCTCCCTGACGGTGAGGGGAGGGCTTCTCGTGGGGCTTACGGCGCTTGCGCTGCTGCTCGTGCCGGGCGTCGCTCCTGCCCACGGGCCATCGCCGGTCGCCGGCCCGACGGTCAAGGCGTTCGAGGTCTACGGGATCTACACGCGTGAGCAGCGCTCGCAGCTCGTCAAAGAGGGATACGACATCGGCGAGGCGTACTGGGTCGACCACGTCGAGCTGTACGGAGGCGACGAGCAGGCGAAAGCGCTCGCGCTCCGCGGCTTCCATGTAGTCGCGAAGGAGCAGCCCGACGACTTCCCGCCGGAGGACTCCGGCTACCACAACTACACGGAGATGGTGCAGGACCTCCAGGCGGTCGCGGCCGCGCACCCGGCGACCGTCCGCCTGTTCTCGCTCGGGAGCTCGTACGAGGGACGGGACCTGATCGGTGCGCGCATCTCCAACGACGCGACCGACAACCTCGGCGAGCCGGGCGTGTTCTTCGTCGGCCAGCACCATGCACGAGAGCACATGTCCGTGGAGGTCGTCCTCTCGCTGCTGCACCTCTTCGCCGAGTCGACGGATCCGGAGGTCGCGACCCTCCGCCAGACGCGCCAGATCTACATCGTCCCGAGCCTCAACCCCGACGGCTCCGAATACGACATCGCCACCGGCCAGTACCGCTTCTGGCGCAAGAACCGGCAGCCGTACCAGGGCGTCTACGGCACCGACCAGAACCGCAACTACAGCTATCGCTGGGGCTGTTGCGGCGGATCGAGCGGCGTACCGGGCAGCGAGACCTTCCGCGGCCCGTTCCCGCTCTCGACGCCCGAGGACGCGCGCATGTACGACTTCATGGACGCGCACCCGAACGTGACGACCGGGATCAGCTACCACTCCTACGGGAACCTGATTCTCTACCCGTACGGGTACACG
>JBKPFD010000216.1:0-2662 GCA_046729155.1 Actinomycetota bacterium | reverse complement strand
CGTCATGCTCGTGTGGGCCTTCGGCTGGACGGGCGGCAAGGCGCTCGTCGAAGACTCGTACTCGGGCGCGAAGCAGAAGGCCGCCGACCAGTCGGAAGCGCGGAAGGCGAAGAGGAAGGCGAAGCGAGAGGCCAGGCGGAGTGGCTAGGGCGGCGGAGCCGAATGTGTACGGCGAGTCGGTCGCATGGCAGCCGGAACGGCTGCGCTTCAGGCCGATTCGCCTCGTGCTGTCGTGGCTCTTGACGGGGCTCGGGCTCTGGTTCGCAGCGCTCCTGCTCCCTGGCGTCGCCATCGAGAACCACGGTGCCGCGCTCGCGATGGCCGCGGCCATCGCAGTCCTGAACGCGCTGATCCCGCCGGTGATCGCGGCCCTTCGCCTGCCGTTCATGCTCGGCATCGGCTTCATCCTCGTCCTGGTCCTGAATGCGCTGCTCCTCCAGGTCGGGAGCGATCTCCTCGACAACACCTACGAGGTCGACGACTTCGGCTGGGCGCTGCTCGCCGCGCTGATCGTGGCCGCGGTGAGCGTCGCGCTCGAGGTCTTCTTCGGCACGAACGACGACGACACGTACGCCCTGCGCGTCGTCCAGCGGATCGCGAAGCGGCAAGGCGGCGCAGCGCGAACCGACGTACCGGGCATCGTCTACCTCGAGATCGACGGCCTCGCGCTGCCGGTTCTGCGGAGGGCCATGCGCGACGGGAGCGCGCCGAACATGGCCCGCTGGCTCGCAGGCGACAGCCACCGGCTCGTCGAGTGGGAGACGGATCTCTCGTCGCAGACCGGCGCGAGCCAGGCCGGCATCCTGCTCGGCTCGAACGAGGACATCCCTGCCTTCCGCTGGGTCGAGAAGGAGACGGAGACGCTGATGACATGCTCGGCGCCGCCCGACTGCGCGGAGATCGAGCGCCGCCACGCGGGCCGCGGCCTGCTCGTCGACGGCGGCTCCAGCCGCGGCAATCTCCTCTCCGGCGAGGCCGAAGAGGTCATTCTCACCGTCAGCAGGATCGAGGCGGAGAAGAGGGCGAATCCCGGGTACCGAGCATTCTTCGCGAACGGCTTCAACGTCACGCGAGCACTCGTACTCTTCGGCTGGGAGCTGATCCTGGAATGGACGGCGGCGCTGCGAGCGAGGCGACGCGACGTCCGGCCTCGCGGACATCGCGGCGGGATCTACCCGTTCATGCGCGCGGCGATGTGCGTCGTCGTCCGCGATCTGATCGTGTACGGCGTGCTGACGGACATGATGAGAGGCCGCCCCGCGGTGTACGCGACGTTCTCGAGCTACGACGGGGTTGCGCACCACTCCGGTCTGGAGCGGTCGGACACGCTCGAGGCGCTTCGCAAGCTCGACCAGCAGTTCGGGCGGATCGAGCGGGCACGGCGGTACGCGCCGCGGCCCTACGTCATCGTTGCGCTCTCCGACCATGGCCAGACGCAGGGCGCGACGTTCAAGCAGCGCAACGGCTACGGCCTCGACGACCTCGTGGAACGCGCGCTCGAGACCACGGGCGTCGCCGAGGTGGCCGGCGGAGACGAGCAGCACGCGATGGTCGCCAATGCCGTCGGGGAGGCGACCGGCAAGCAGCCCAAGCGCTCGAAGAAGGACGTCTCCGGGCTGCCGGCTGTCGTGCTCGGCTCGGGCAACCTCGGGCTCATCTATCTCATGGAGGAGAACCGCAGGCTCACGCTCGAGGAGCTGAACGAACGCCACCCGCGGCTGATCCCGGCCTTGCGCTCGCATCCGCACGTCGGCTGGGTCCTCGTCCGCTCGTCCGAGCACGGGGCGCTCGTGTTCGGCGGCGAGGGGGCCCGTCACCTCGACGACGGGCGCATCGAGGGCGAGGACCCGCTGGCCCCGTTCTCGCCGACTGCCGCCGAGCACCTGCTTCGCACAGACGGGTTCGCGCACGTGGCGGACGTCATGGTGGGCAGCTTCTACGACCCGGAGCTCGACGAGGGCTGCGCTTTCGAAGAGCTGATCTCGTTCCACGGCGGGCTCGGCGGCCCCCAGACGCGGCCCTTCATCCTCGCGCCGGTCGAGCTGCCGCTTCCGGAGGAGAGGATCGTCGGCGCGGCAGCCGTGCACGAGCTTCTGTCTAGCTGGCGCCGCCTGCTGCAGGGCCCGGCGGGCATAACCGAGCCAACCCCTGTCACCGCAAAGGAGGGAGTGAGATGACCGCAAAGGCCGACTTCACCGACGAGGAGTGGAACCTCGTGCGCGAGGGCCCGCCCGCTGCGGGCATGATCGTGCTCACGGCCGAGGGCGGAGGATCGTTCCGCGAGACGTGGGCGCTCGCGAAGGTGTACGCGGAGGCGCGCAAGCAGCACGGCGAGAGCCAGCTGCTCGACGAGCTCGTCTCGGAGAAGCCCGACCTCGAGAGGTACCACTCGACCGAGGAGCTCGAGCAACGCGGCCTTGCCGCGTTGCGCGAGGCGGTCGCCCTGCTCGAGCGCAAGGCGACTCCGGATGAGGTCGAGGGCTACCGGCGTTTCGTCGTCGACGTCGCGACCAGAGTTGCCGAGGCGCACGAGGAGGAAGGCCGGCCTGTCAGCGAAGCCGAGCGGGGGGCGATCGAGCGGATCGCCGACAGCGTCGGCACGACGGCTCCGAGCTAGCTCCGGCGGCGCGACCTCTTGACGTCGACGCGTCCACGCCCGTAC
>JBKPFD010000215.1:0-7219 GCA_046729155.1 Actinomycetota bacterium | reverse complement strand
CTTGTGGTCGAGGACGGCCGCGAGGGCCCGCTCCTCGAAGTCGCCGCCGACGATCGGCACCGAGTGGATCGCCGCGGCCGGCGGCACGCGCAGGCTGCGCAGCGGTGCGATCAAGCCGCGCCGGGCCGCGTCCGCGAGCGGGAGATCATCGACCGAGGCGGGGAAGACGTCCGAGACCTGCTTTGCGATCAGCTGCTCGGTAGCCGTCATGCCGACGAAGATCGGCTCCGGGAAGTTGCGGATCGCCTTGCTCGTCTTCTCGCCGAGCGCCGTGTGCGCCTCGTCGGCGATGACGAGCTGGTACGCGTCGGGGTCAATGCTGCCGACGTGCCGCGCGAACCACGCGTAGGTCTGCACCGTCACGGGGTTCGTCCGCGACGCGCGCTGCCCGCGCTCGATGATCGGCGTCAGGCGCTCGCCGTACCCCTCGGCGGTCAGCTCGCGGTTGAACTGGGAGACGAGCAGGCGGCGGTGCGTGAGGATGAGGACGCCCATCGTCCGCGCCGCCTCGACGAAGCCCGCGGCGGCGATCGTCTTGCCGGACGCCGTCGGATGGCGGAAGCGGTAGCGCCGGACCGCGCCGGGATCGGCCTCGGCCGACGGCGTCTCCTCCTGGAAGTCCTCGTCCTCGAGCGCCTCACCTTCGGGCTCCTCTTCCTCCTCGTCGAACGCCTCCTCGAGCCCGTTTCCGTTCACCGGCTCCTCGGCGCGCTGCGCGGCGGCGATCAGCTCCGTGAGCATCCCGGCGAGCGCGTCGACCTGGTGCCGGCGCAGCTCGGTTCCGGACGCGAGCGTCGGCGGCCGCTCGGAGAGGACGCGCTCGAGCCCGAGCATGAGGGCATAGCGCACCTTCCACTGCGGCGACGGCTCGTCGCGGCCGCCCTCGATCTCGGCCAGGGCGTCGTCGAGCGCCAGTCGGCGCGCGGTATCAGGCCCGAGCACGAGCTCGGGCTCCTCGCCGTTGTGCAGGAAGGGCTCGCCGGCCCAGTCCTCGGCTCGTTTTGCCGCGGCGACGAGATCGTCGGTCGCCACGAGCGCTATCGGTGGCTGCTCGGTCGTCTCCTGCATGTGTGCGGCGCACTGCGGCGGCCGCGAACCTCCAAGAGAAAGGGCGCGCTCGGAATTCCCCTTAGGTGAGCGTCGCTCCACGAAGGATACCCGATATCGCCGGGTCTAGTCTTCGCGTCGTGGAGGCTCTCGAGCTCGACCACGTCGTCATCGCCGTCTCGGACTGGGAGCGCTCGAATGCCTTCTACCGCGACATCCTGGGCGCCGAGCTCGTGGAGATCGACGCCGGGCGCTGGTCGTACCGTCTTGGCGGGACGCAGCTGAACGTCCACGGCCCGGGCGTCGACGTGTCGACGAACGTCGCCCGCATCCCGGTGCAGCCGGGGAACAGCGACCTGTGCTTCGTCTGGCCGGGCTCGGTCGACGACGCCGTCTCGCATCTCGCCTCCCACGGCGTCGACGTCGAGACGGGGCCGGTCGAGCGGAGCGGCGCGCGCGGGCGCGGAACGAGCGTCTACTTCCGCGATCCGGACGGAAGCCTGCTCGAGCTCATCTCCTACGCCTGAGCGCGACTGCGGGCACGGTGAGCAGCCAGAGGAGGCCGCCCGCGAGCGCGAACGGCCAGCTCGCCGAGTCGGTGCCCGCTCGGCCCTCGACGGCGGGCCGCAGCGGCGGGTCGTTCGTGATCGGAAAGAGCATGTCCGCTGTCCGTGACCCCGCTGCGCCGCTCGTGAATCCACGGAGGCCGATCTCGACCTCGCCGATCCACCCTTCGGGGACGACGACCGTCGCCGCGTACACGCCGTCCTCGTACGAGCTGGACGGCGCCCACCCGGTCTCAGCAGGCGCCCCAGTGGCGCTCGGGAGCCGGACGAAGACGCCGTTCGCGCCGAACGGGCGGCTGCGGCCATCTTCGGTGACATAGCGCAACTGCCAGGAGACGTCGAGCCGGGCGCCCGCGGCCGCATCCACCGGGAACGCCGTGATCAGCGTGGCCCGCACGCCGTCCTTGCCCGCCGCGGGCACTGCCACCGCAAGGGCGGCGGCCACGGTGACGAACACGGCGACTGCGAACCGGCGCGAACGCATCTCGAAGCGGTTACACCGCTCCGAGACACGCGGTTCCTCGGACGACTACTTCTTGACGACCAGGCGATCCGCGTCCGCGGAGGTGACCTCCATCACGCGCAGGCCCTCAGGGGCATCGTCGCTCTCGAGGACGAGCTTGCCCTCCTCGAGCTTCCAGCTCCCGCTCCGCTCCTCGGGCGCGTCGGTCGGCCCGGGAGCACTCTCGACGAAAGTGCCGTCGGGCTTGAACTCGAACTTCTCGCGCCCTCGTGCCGGCGGCAGCGGCTGATCCGCCGGGCGGAAGACCATCTCGTCGTCCGTGTCCTCCTCGTGGACGTGCACCCAGCGCTGCCCGAGGACCTCCTTGGGAAGCTCGTTCACCGGCCGACCTTCTTCCGCGGGCCGGCGAGAGTCGCGTTCATCCGCGCCACCTGGGTGGCCGTGAACATGAACATCGAGTCGTCGTCGACGTAGTCCATGTAGTTCATGAACATGTCCCCGTTCGGCCCGTTATTGCACGTGATGTGCGGGAAGGTCGGCTTGCCGGCGTTCGGCAGCTGCTGGTTCGGGGTGTCCGTGCAGAAATCCGTGCCGCCGCAGTCGGTGCGGTCGCCCCAGATGTGGCGCAGGTTCAGCCAGTGGCCGATCTCGTGCGTTGCCGTGCGGCCGAGGTTGAACGGTGCCGCCGCCACCCCACTCGTGCCGAACGCGGTGTAGAGGATGACGACCCCGTCCGTCGCGGCCGGTCCGCCCGGGAACTGGGCGTAGCCGAGCAGGTTGTCGCTCAGGTTGCAGACCCAGAGGTTCAGGTACTTGTCGGTGGGCCAGGCGTCGTGTCCGCCCTGCGCTGACTTCTTGACGGCGTTGCCGGTGCCGAACGAGTCGCGCACCGTCTGCGTCCGCGTGATGCCGGTCGTGTTCTTGCCCTTCGGATCCTTCTTCGCGAGCTGGAACTGGATGTTCGCGTCGCCGAGGAGGCTCTTCCAGACCGGCGGTATCTTGCTCTTGTCGGGGTTCGTCGCACGGAAGTCCTTGTTCAGGACGGCGATCTGACTCTTGACCTGGGCGTCGGAGATGTTCTCCGCGGGCTTCTTGAAGACGACGTGGACGACGACCGGGATGGTGATCAGCTTGCGCTGGGTCCTCAGCGCCTCGCCGCTGAGGATGCTGCGGCGGATGCTCTGCTCGATGCGCTCCTGGTTGCGGCGGTAGCCCGCGAACTGCTCGGACAGCTTCTCGTGGACGACCATCGTTCCGCACTGGCGCCGTTTCGGTGTGGCCATGGTGCGCTCTCCTCCCTTCGCGGTTCTCCCGCACTCCGGGACGGTCGATCCTCGACCCGCTCCCGCCTGCAGATGGGAGTGGCGGACAGACGGATAGCCAGGATCATGACGCTTAGCGAGTCGGAGTCAAGCGCGTGCCGCGGCGCTGGTCTCCGCGAGCGGACTGCCCGTGACGCGCTCCGACACGCCCGTCAGGTCGAGGTGCTTCGTGATCCCGCCGAGGAAGAAGGGGAAGCCTGCGCCGAGAATGAGCGCGGTGTCGACGTCCTTCGCGGAGGCGACCACGCCCTCGTCGAGCAGGTGCCGCGTCTCGTCCGCGAGCGCCTCGCGCACCGCCTCGAAGATCTCGTCGGGACTGCGCCGCTCGTTTCCGCGCTTCGCGATCTTGTCCTTGCCGGCGGCGTAGTTCGCGAGCGTCCGCGAGAGCGTGAAGCGCTCGGGATACGCGGCGTGCAGCGTCTCGAGTACGTGGTTCGCGACGCGCGGGCCGACCATCTGCAGCAGGACGGAGGGCGCCATCGGCAGGCCGAGGCGTAGGACCGCCTCGTCCGCCTCCTCCGTCGAGTTGCCGTTCTCGATCGCGTCGAGGACGACGGTCATCAACCGCGTCAACAGCCGGTTGACGACGAATCCCGGAGCGTCGTTGACCAGCACCGGCCGCTTCCGCAGTCGCGCGGCGACATCGAATGCAGTCGCGAGGGCGGCGTCGTCGGTGTCCGGCGTGCGCACGAGCTCGACGAGCGGCATCAGCGCGACCGGGTTGAAGAAGTGGAGCCCGACGAGGCGCTCCGGGCGCTGAAGAGCGGTGGCCATGTCCGTCACCGACAGCGCGGACGTGTTCGTCGCGAGCACGCACTCCGCCGCGACGACCTGCTCCAGGTCCCGGAACACCTCGCGCTTCACGTCGAGCTGCTCGAAGACGGCCTCGATCACGAAGTCGCAGTCGGCGAACCCGTCCCAGCGCGTTGACCCGGCGACCAGCGAGGCGAGGGCGACGGCGGTCTCCTGGTCGATCCGGCCGCGCGCGGCGGCGCCGGCGAGCTCGTCGCGGATCCTCTCGATGCCCTGCGAGACGAGGACGTCGTCTACGTCGCGGAGCACGACGGGCACCTGCATGCGGCGCAGAACGAGCGTGGCGAGCTGGGTGGCCATCAGTCCTGCGCCCGCGATGCCGACCCTTCCGATCGGGCGCGGCTCCGCCTCGGGACGCCCGACCTGGCGCTTCGCGCGCCGCTCGACCAGGTCGAACGCGTAGAGCGATGCCCGTGCCTGCGGGGTGAATAGCAGCTCGCCGAGGATTTGCTCCTCGTTCCGGTAGCCCTCCTCGAGCTCCCACTGCGCCGCACCCGCGATCAGGTCGAGCGCGCGGTACGGCGCCGGCGCGGCGCCGTGCACCGAGTCGTCGAGCGTTCGCCTGGCACGTGCGACCGCCTCTTCGGCGTCCGAGAGGTCTGCCTCCGGCCGCTCGGGCAGCTCTGCGGCGATCGCGAGCGACTCCTCGAGCAGCTGTTGCGGCTCGACGACGCGGTCGACGAAGCCGAGCTCCTGCGCCGCCGTCGCGTCGAGCATCTTGTTCTGCCGCATCGGGTTGAGGACGATCAGCTTGATCGCAGGCTCGGCGCCGGCGAGCCGCGGCGCCAGCTGCGTCGCGCCCCAGGCCGGCACGAAGCCGAGCAGGCACTCCGGCGACGCGAAGTGCCGGACGTCCTCCGCGATGACGCGGTAGTCGCAGTGCAGAGCGAGCTCGACGCCGCCGCCGAGCACGCCGGCGTTGATCGCGGCCACCTTCGGGTAGGGCAGCGCGCGTATGCGGCCGAAAAGGTCGTGGCCGGCGCGGCTCGCGGAGATCGCCTCTTCCGCGGAGGCGATGCGCGGGAACGCGTCGACGTCGGCGCCGGCGGAGAAGCTGCCCGGCTTCCCGGTGATGACGAGCGCGACGAAGTCGCCGCCCTCGAGCTCCGGTAGGAGCGCAGCCAGCGATTGGAGCGCCTCGCGGCCGAAGACGTTCGGCCGCTCCGGGTCGCCGTTGTGCATCGTGACCAGCGCTGTAGTGCCACGTGGCGCGTCGAGTCGCTCGAGGCGGAACTCCGTGACGGGGGCGGTCACGGTGAGAGTCTAGATTTCGCGGCCGTGGAGGACTGGGCAGCGCACGCCGATCGGGAGGTGGAGCGCTACCGCGACGGCGAGGGGCGGCTGCCGGCCGCCGCGGATGCGGACGCGCGGCAGCGGCAGCTCACGCGGATGGGCAACGCGGCCGGCGGCGCGGGACTGAGCCTGCTCATGCAGGGCCGACGCGACGAGGCCGGCGAATGGTTCCGCCGTGCCGCCGAGCGCTACCGCGAGAGCTTCGCCGACGCGCCGGCCGGCAGCTGGGGGCGGCCGATCGGCGCGATGAAGGCGCTCGTTCTCGCCGGCGAGTGGCCCGCACCCGAGGACGCTGCGCGTTGGGCCCTCGACACGGGCGCCGCCGAGTCCGAGTCGCCGATCGGGCGCTACGCGGCCGCCCTCGCCCTCCTCATCCTCGGGCGAGACGACGACGCACGGCCCCACGCCGGCGCGCTGCGCGGCCGCGACGACTTCCCGAACGACGTCGCCGACGCGCTCGCGACGATCGCCGCCGAGGACCGCCTCGGCTACGTCTACGCGATCGAGAGCGTGCTCGAGTCGTTCGAGAACCGCGACGAGTACCTCGAAGACCTCCCCGTCGCCGACACGGTCATCGTCCTCCAAGCGCTCGCGCAGCGGCGAGGCATCGCCGCTGACCTCTCGTCGTCGCTGCTACCTACTGGCGAGACGTCGGAGGGTGCATCACGGCAGTGATGACGAGCGGCTCGGTCGCCGAGTCCTCCATGTCGCGGGCCTTCTCGACGAGCTCCGTGATCAGCTGCAGCGCCTGCTCCATGGTCACGCGAGCCGTCACCTGCGCGCTGCGGAACGTCCCTTCCTGACGCTCGGCGAACCCGCGCTGCACCTCCTCGAGCATCGCGGCCTGAAGGTCGCTCGTCAGCCGCGACGAGAGCAGCTGAGGCGCGACCCGCACCGTCCGCGCCCGCGCACGGTAGGGCTTCTCGCGGCCCTTGCCGCCGTCGGCGCGCTCGATCAAGCCGGCGCGAAGCAACATGCGGACGTGGAAGTGGAGGTGGCCGGGGTCGACGCCGAGCCGCTGCGCGAGCTCGCGGTTCGTCAACGCCTCCTCCTCCTCGCCGCCGAGCATCTCCAGCACGCGAAGGCGGAGTGGATGCCCAAGCGCCTTCAACTGCTCGGGGTGCTCGAGCGTGAGGACGTCCGGGGAGAAGGACGCCTGATCCGAGGACATTGCCTCGTCTACATATAGGGATTGGGCCCTAGTTGTCAAGCTTGGCGGCTGCCGCCGGGTCGAGCAGGACGATCGTCTCGCCCTCCTGCGAGCGCACGAGGCTGGCCGGCACGCCCGGATCCGGCTTGCTTCCAAAGGCTCTGGCGACGGCATCGGCCTTCTCGGCCCCGAGCGCGAGGAAGACGACTTGCCGCGCGGCGCAGAGCACCGGCAGCGTCATCGTCACGCGCTCGATATCGGGGTGGGGGACGGCGACGGCCCGCCGCTCGCGCTCCTGCAGCGCGGGCGAGCCGGGGAAGAGCGACGCCGTGTGTCCGTCGGGGCCGATGCCCTGGAGGGCGAACCCGAGCTGGACGCTCTCGAGCAGCCGGTCGTACTCGTTCGCCGCGGCGTCCCCGCAGAGCTCGCCGCGTATGCGGTGCACTGTGCGCGGCTGCTCCTCGATTCGGTCGAGCAGTGTCTCGCGCACGAGGCGGTAGTTCGAGCGCTCGTCGTCCGGCGGCACGCAACGCTCGTCGCCCCACCAGAGCGTCGCCGACGACCA
>JBKPFD010000214.1:0-2416 GCA_046729155.1 Actinomycetota bacterium | reverse complement strand
CACCACTACGCAGATCGAGGACGCCGTCCGCGAGGTCTTCGACCTACGGCCGGCGGCGATCATCCGCGACCTCGACCTCCGCCGCCCGATCTATTCGAAGACCGCCGCGTACGGCCACTTCGGCCGTGACGACCACGACTTCACGTGGGAGCGCACGGACAAGGCCGACGCACTGCGTGCAGCGTCGGGGCTAGCGGAAGAGGCTCGGGTCTAGCAGGAGAGCGCCCGCGGGGCTGCGAACTTTGTTCGCATGCCGCCAACGAAAAGAAACGCGCTGCTCCAGGCGCTGCACCGCAACCGCGGCGAGCTCGATCCCGAGGCGCTGCGCCGCCTCCTCGCTGCGCTCGGTTCGAAAACCGCCTGACAGGGGTACGATTCGGGTCGGAATGGCCCGCGCGACGACTTTTGGGCTCGTCGTTGCACTTCTGTTCGTCCCGGCAGCGCTTGCCTCGCATCCCTCATGGTTCTTGGAGCGGAAGGCCAACGTCGACGCCGACCGCGCGTTGGAGCGGATCTCGGCCGAGTACGACGTCTCCTCCGATCACAAGTTCGAACGCGCGACGGTCTCGGTGTTCGACAACTGCCGCGGCCGAGTCCGGCACTACCAGCTCGCAGTGGGCAAGTCGACGAACCGCGAGGGGATCCTCGACCAGCGCGCGCTCGGTCGGCCCGGAGTCCTCTTCACGATGGTGTACCCCGACCTGCACGAGGTCGCGCGCGTCGTCCAGCTGCGGCCGAAGCAGCGGGGGGCGTGCCCGACTCCCGTCGCGATCTTCGACTACTCGTCCGCCCGGCCGCCGTTCCCCGCGCCCGAGGGCTACACGGTGCGAGACGCGAAGCTCGAGCCGGGCGAGCTCTCGACGACGTTCGCGGGCAAGGAGCTGTTGCTGACCGAGGAGTACCAGAGCCCGCGCCTGAACCCGCTCCGGGTGTTGCGGAAGACGTACTACAACTACTCGGCGGCGAAGCGGCGGTACGTGGCGTACCGCACTGAGCTCGTCCCGCCTGTTTGACCCGTTCAGCTTCGGCGCCGCGTGCTGACGGCGTTCCGCGCTCCGACTCAATCGACGGGTGAACCTCCCGGTTCCCCCGACCCCTCCACTGGTCCGTCGTGCGGCAAAGCCGCACCACGGACAGGCCGCTACGCGGCCGGTCTCACGAACAATCCGGCGGCGGCCTTCTCGGCGATCGCCTGCTCGCGCCCGTTCAGCTTGAGCGTGAACTGCCCAGCGGCCGGCTCCGCCCGCGCGAGCTCGATCTGCGTCCCCGGCACGAGCCCCTCGTCGTAGAACCAGTGCAGGAGCTCGCCGTCATGCTCGGCGAGGCGGACGATCTCGGCCTTCGTCCCCGGCTCGAGGGCCGCGAGCGGCGCGAGGTCGTGGTTCTCCTTCTGCTCGAACGCGGGGTCGACCGGCCAGCCGTGCGGGCAGCGGTCGGGATGTCCGAGCCGCTCCTCGATGCGGTCGACCATCTCGTCCGAGAACGTCTCGCCGATGTCGTCGGCGTAGACGTGGGCCTCGGCGGCGGTGTAGCCCATGAAGTCGGTCAGAAGACGCTCGACGATCCGATGCCGCCGCACGACGTGCTCGGCCCGCTTGCGCCCCGACGGTGTCAGCAGCGCCTCTTTGTTCTCCCCGCGCTTGATCAGCCCCTCGCCCTCGAGGCGCTTCAGCATCTCGCCCGCGGACGCGCGGGAGACGCCGAGCATCTCGGCGACTCGCGAGGCGAGCGTCGGCGCGCCGGGCGTGGTCGGGCTGTACTCGCCGATCGGGAAGGCGAGGAAGTAGATCGTCTCGAGGTACTCGTCGACGGAGTGGGAGTGCCCGGCCACCGTTTTGAATATAGTCGCCCCGCTCTCGTGTAAGGTCGGCCTTACAAGCGAACGGAGGACACCCATATGTCGACAGCCCAGATTCTCTCGCTCGGCGCGATCGCCGGGTTCACGATCTTCCTCGGCCTGCCCATCGGGCGGGTGCGGACGACGGACACCCGGTGGAAAGCCGCCCTGAGCGCGACGGCTGTCGGCATCCTGCTCTTCCTGCTCTGGGACGTGCTCGCGCACAGCGTCGAGCCGGTCGAGCACGCGCTCGAGACCGCTGTCGACGACGGCGGCTCGTGGGCGCGCTTCGCGGGCCTCGCTGCGATCTTCGGAATCGGCACCTCGGCGGGGATCATGTCGCTCGTCTACTACGACCGCTGGGTCTCGCGCCAGCGGAGCAAGGCGATGCTCGGCCCGGGCTCGGCCTCCGCGGCCGAGTTCGAGCCGACCTGGCTCGCGGGCCTTTCGCCGGCGCGCTGGCTCGCCCTGCTGATCGCGACGGGAATCGGCCTGCACAACTTCTCGGAGGGCCTGGCGATCGGCCAGTCCGCGGCCCAGGACGAGCTCGCGCTCGCCTTCGCGCTGATCATCGGCTTC
>JBKPFD010000213.1:0-2978 GCA_046729155.1 Actinomycetota bacterium | reverse complement strand
GAGGGCCTCTGATGTCTGTCGGACTCCCGGCGACGAGCGTCGCGTCCTTGTCCGTCGATTCTCTTCCGGGGCGCGCCACCGGCTCGTCAGCGAAGCTCAGCGAGGCGCTGCGCGACGGTATCCGCGTGCGGTAGACGCGTGTCCGCGCCCTCGCGCAGGAGCCCAGTAACGGAAGCGGCGAGGGCTGCCCGGAGCGCCTCAGGTTCGGCGGCGCCAATGTGGGCAGCCTCGAATCGTGCCAAGGTCTCTGCTGGAAGGTCGTCGTAGCCGCGCGCCTGCACCGCGGTCAGCCCCTGACGGAGGCAGGCAAGCGAGAGCGCGTGGTCGCGCACGGCGCCGACGTAATGCTCCGCCTGCCAGACACGTCCGCGCTCGATACACGCGCGCGCGTGGAGCGCGTAGATGACGCCCCACCCGAAAACGTCGCCCGCGACCGCCGGCGTGTCGATGAAGAGGCTCCCCGCGACCGGCGGTGTCGAAGTCTCGGGCTCGGCCGCCGCTGTCTCACCGAACAGAAGCCGGAATCGTGGCCCGGCGGCACGAAACCGAGCCGCTGGCGTCATCGAGAGGTCGAACTGCTGCGCGTCCGGTTACAAAAACACGCGGTAGGTGGTCGGAGCGCGCTCGAGATCGACGAGGCGCACCGCATCGAGCTCGTCGACGAGCGTGCGCGTCCAGTCATCGAGCACGTCGGCAACCGGCACGTGGTCGGCGATGCCGAAGGTGAGGTCCAGGTCGGAGTAGCGGTCCCCGCCGTCCACGGCGAGCGAGCCCACGGCGGCTCCGGCAACCACGTGCTCATCCTCCTCCGCGAGCCGTAGCAGGTGCTCGCGAAGAGCATCCCGCTGCTCGACGGTGAACACGAGGCGCGAGTCTATCCCGCTGTCGCCGAGGCTCAGTGCACGGGCGCAGCGGCTTCCGCGGTCGTGGCGGCGGTCAACCGGAAGTACGCCGTCGTCAGAACCGCGGCCGCAAACGGAACCACGAGGCTGTGCGCGACGAGGGCCCCCACCCACGCGTCGAGAAAATCGGGCAGCGGCGCGAAGAGGAGCCGGATCACGGTCAGCGCGACCACGACGATGATGAAGAGGACCACGATCAGCCCGAACACGTTCCAGCCGTTGCCGCTCACGATCTCGTGCGAGCGGCCGAACGAGTCGCCCGCCGAGCGACCCTCGAGCATGATCGCCGGCACGAGCATCGACCAGATCGTGAGCAGGTAGAGCCCGGGCACGATCAGGAGCAGCAGGCCGATGCCGATGAGCACGCCCGCGATCACACCGGCGGAGATCAGCGCGGGCAGTCGCGGCCAGACGGCCCCGTACGTGTCGACCAGGCTGCGGTCCGCGCGGCCGTCGCGCACGTCGCTGGCGAGGACGACGAGCGCGCCCTGCACGAGGACGTAGCCGATGACCGTCACGATCGCCGCGACGAGCCCCCAGAAGAGCCCGGCGAGCAGGCTGTCCTCAGCGGCCGCGTCGGCCAGCGCCGAGAAGAGGTCGAGGACGACGAACACGACGAGCGCCGTCAGGAAGAAGCGCCACAAGAAACGCCTGTAGAGCTCCCAGGCCTCGCTCAGGACCGAGCCGATGTCCACGGTGGCAACTTTACGCTGGTTTCGGCGTCAGGCCAGCTCGAAGTCGTGGAAGCGCATGACGCCGACCCAGTCGCGGTTCTCCTGGAGCATCGTCGTCTCCGCCTCGGCGGCGGCGCGGCGCACGGCGGCGGGGGTGTCCGCGGCTCGCATGCGTCGCTCGGCCGCGTCGAGCGCGTCCTCCATCCAGTGGTAACGCTCGGCGTTTCGCTGGTACTCGCGCTGCACGAGCAGGCCGCCGAGCGCGGCTCCGACGGCAGGCAGCGTGAGCGAGACGATCGAGTAGAGCTCGGCCTCTCCGCCCTCGTGCCCGCCGACTCCGAGCGCGTGCAGGACGGCGGCGGCGATCGTCGTCACGAACGTGCAGTAAATGGCCGTCAGGAGCAATCGATGCTTGCGTTCGAGGCGATGCCTCGCCCTGCGGTAGTAGCCGCGCTGCTCGCCGATCCAGCGCTCGGCGAGGAAGTGGCGTAGCGCTTCGACATCGGTTTCTGCTTGGACGGCGGGCCTACGGGCCCAGACCTCGCTGAAGGCGCGCTGCACCCACTCCTCGGCCGGCTCCTTGCCCGGAGTGCCCTCGATGCCTCCCTCCAGCCGACGGCCGAGCCCGGCCGCAGCGAGGAAGTAGCCCGAGCGGAACCGTTCGGCCAGGAAGCGATACGAGAGCCAGCGGCGCTGCAACCGCTTCCGCCGCCCGTAAAGGACCACGCTGAGGCCCAGACCGAGCAGTACCACCTCGGCCCACACGATCCACGGATCGTCGGGGAAGACCAGGGCCTGCACGGCGACGATCGCCACTGCTGCCGCCGCCGCCGCGAAGAGACCGCCGGTCAGCTGGTAGAACCAGCGCTGGAAGCGCAGCGCGAGCTTGTCGGCGCGAGCGAGGTGGGGGACGATCCACGAGCTCAACGCGTCCGCCTCTTCCTGCCCGAGGATCTTGATCGCCTCGACGCCGCTGCGGCGATCGCGCTCGCGCACGGTCGCAAGCAGCTCGACCCGATCGCGTTCGGGGATTTCCGGGCGGTTGAACTCGTCGAGGAGCTCGAAGCTCCGCTCCCGCTTCCGCTCGAGCAGTACCGGCGCGACTTCAAGACCGCCGAGTCGCGCGACGAGTTCGATCGGCTCCTCTCGCGCGCCAAGGTCATCGAGCCGGAGGAGCAGATCGACGCAGAGGGCGGATACGCCCAGGGCGGGAGGTATGTCGTCGACCGCAGCGACATCATGCTGGCGCTCTGGGACGGGCTGGGGGCTCGCGGCGAGGGCGGCACCGCGAACGTCGTCGAGTACGCGGAGCAGCAGGAGAAGCCCGTCTTCTGGATTTCGACCGAAGACGATCACGCGATCGTCCAGCGCGGCGGCGCGCTTGCAACCAAGAGCTTCGAGC
>JBKPFD010000212.1:0-4664 GCA_046729155.1 Actinomycetota bacterium | reverse complement strand
CAGCAGGACGCCCGCGTGGCCGTCGACCGCATGCGGCGCGAGATCCACTGCTCGAACGGGATCACGCCCACCGGCGCCTCGTCGTCGATCAGCGTCACCCTGCCGGCGCAGTGCCCGAGCGCGGGCGGCTCGCTCACGACTGTGACGTACGACTTCGCCGGCTCCGGCCAGCGGTTCCAGCTCCGGCGCAACTCGGTCGTCCTCGCCGACTACGTCACGAACCAGAACGCGTTCGAGTACACGGCTCCCGTGACCGGGACGAGCCTCGGGAAGCTTCGCGTGACGCTGCCGATCAACATCACTCCCGAGAACGGAATCAAGGAGTGGAAGCTCGTCGCGGACATCGTCCTGCGTAACACCAGTCGCTAGTTCTTCTGTAGTCACCCGGACGGGGGAAGCACAGAACGCCGACCCCGCCGAGAGTGAGACGGCGTGGCCGAACCCCACGCGGAACCTCTCATGCGGCTCTCTCGACGCTTACGACTCCAGGACGGCCTTGCACTGCCCCTCGTGCTGGGCATCACGGTAGTGCTGACGATCTCGGTCTCGACGCTGGCTTACTACTCGGCGACGAACTCACGCTCCGTGAGCCGCAGCAAGGACGACACGCGATCCTTCTCCTTGTCGGAATCGGGCCTCGCAAATGCGATGGCCGTCCTCTCCAATCCTTCGAACAACGCACTCGACCCCGACACGCTGCCGTCCACCGAGGCAACGGCATCCAGCGCAACCTACGAGAACGGCACCGCGAAGTGGTGGGGCGTCCTCGACCGAAGTGCAGCCGTCTGGACCGTCACCGCGCTCGGTCTATCCAAGAATCCGACCGGCTCGGGAGTCGCGGAGGTGCGCAGAAAGCTGACCGCGCGGGTCTCCATCCAACCGACCTATACGCAGCCGTTGAACAATCCCGTGTGGAACTACCTCTATTCGGGTCACACCGGCAGCATCTGCGATCAGACGCTCAACAACAACATCTCCGGGTCGTCGAGGATGTACGTCGCCGGAAACCTCTGCCTGAGCCCGAACGTCATCCTCACTCAGTCGGTCGTGATCGTCGGAGGCAACGCCGACGTTCAGAACAACGCCGCGATCGGCGCGAACACGAGCATGGGCACGCGCGTCGAGACGTACGTCGCCGGCAGCTGCCGATACGGGACGGGCTCGTGGGCGGCCTGTGACGGAAACCAGGACGCAAGGCACATCTACAGCAAGCTGGCCGACGGATCGACGGTTGGCGTAAATCACTCGCCGCTCGTGGTCGCGCCGCCGACGGCCGATTTCGCCACGTGGTACGAAAACGCGATTCCGGGCCCCTCGCAGAACTGCACGACCTCGAGCGGAACTACTCCGACCTTCGACAACAACTATCCGGTGCGCGACACCAGCGTCCCGACGATCTTCGACTTGACTCCGTCGACCTCGTACATCTGTCGTGTCGGCCCCGGCGCCTCGACGACTCTCTCGTCGGCGATCTCGTCTTCGCAGACGACGGTCAGCGTGCCGTCGGCAGCCGGCTTCCCGACGTCGCAGTTCAAGATCAGAATCGATGACGAGGTCATGACGGTGACGGGTGGCTACGGCTCGACCACCTGGAACGTCAGTCGTGGGGCCAGCGGGACGACAGCGACATCGCACGCCTCTGGCCAGACGGTCCTGTGGGACGACGCGACGCCAAGCGGCGAGCTCTCCTGGAATGCGACGACCAAGACGCTGACCGTCAAGGGGACGATCCTCATCGACGGGAGCGCCAGGATCTCGAACGCCTCGCTCAACACGTACAACGGGCAGGCGACGCTGTATCTGTCCGGCACGTTCTATGCGAACGGCAGCCTGTGCGCCAAGTTCACCGGCTCGGTCTGTGACTTCGCGAGCTGGAACCCGAATACCGAGCTCCTGACCATCGTCGCGAACGGGAACGGCGGCCAGGTGAATCCCGGCGACAGCATTCTGTTCGCCAACAACTGGTCGTTCGAGGGCGCGCTCTACGCGACCAACGCGATCGAGTTCGGGAACAACGTGAACATCGGCGGACCGATCGTCGGCAGTCAGATCATCCTCAGCAACAACCTGACCACGAACAACTTCCCGACGGTCACGACCGTCCCCGTGGGGATGCCGTCGAATCCGGCGGTGTACGCGCAGCCGAACCCGCCGGAGATGTTCGCCGGGTAGCTCTTCAAGGGAAGCGCCGCTCCGGCCGATAGACGCGGGGTGGAGGTCGCTCTCGCTGCATTCGCGCTCGCTCCGGGGCTCGCGCTCGGGAGCTTCCTGAACGTCGTCGCCGCGCGTGTGCCGCGGAAGCGGTCGATCATCCGCCCCGCCTCCGCCTGCATGCACTGCTCGACGCCGATCGCCTGGTACGACAACGTGCCGCTCGTCTCGTACGCCGTCCTGCGCGGTCGCTGCCGGTCGTGCGGCGAGCGAATCAGCCTCCTCTATCCGGCGGTGGAGCTCGCCGCGGCGCTGCTCGTCGCGGGCTGCGTCCTCGCCTTCGGCCTCACCCCCGAGGCGGTGGTCGCCGCGTTCTTCTGCTCCGTGCTCGTCGCCATCTCGGCGGTCGACCTCGAGCATCGGATCGTCCCGGACCGGATCGTCCTTCCGGCAACGGTCGTCGTCCTCGCCGCCCAGACCGCCATCGAGCCCAGCCTCGAGTGGCCGCTCGCCGCGCTCGGCGCGTCGCTCTTCCTCTTCCTGGCCGTCTTCGCGTATCCGGCCGGAATGGGCATGGGCGACGTCAAGCTCGCGCTGCTGATGGGCGCGGCGCTCGGGAAGTTCGTCATGGTCGCGCTGATGCTCGGCATGTTCGCCGCGCTCGTGCCCGGCATCTACCTGCTCGCGCGCCACGGCTCGGCCGGGCGCAAGATGGCGATCCCGTTCGCGCCGTTCCTCGCGCTCGGCTCGGTCGTCGCGCTGTTCGCCGGCGAGCAGCTCTTCGACGCGTATCTGGGCCTGCTCGGCGTCTAGCCTCAAGCACAGGACGTCTCCCGCCGATAGCTCATTCGAGGTATGGACCAGGAGCGTCCAGCGAAGCTGCGGACCGTGGCGGAGAGCGAGGCCGGCGAACA
The DNA here is from genome assembly GCA_046729155.1 of Actinomycetota bacterium. Lineage (GTDB taxonomy): Bacteria > Actinomycetota > Thermoleophilia > Gaiellales > Gaiellaceae > VAXT01. The sequence continues at coordinate 1,599 of JBKPFD010000212.1, read as the reverse complement.
GAACGAGGCGTCGCCGCTTCAGCCTGCCTTCCCGATCAACCCGCTCGCCGAGCTCGTTGCCGACGTGATCGAGGCGACCGGCCTCGTCGCGGCCGACAAGCTCGCGTTCGTCCGTGACAAGGCCCGCACGGGCTCGTTCGCGCAGGCCCTCGTCGACGAGGGCATCGCCGAAGGCCAGACGATCGCGCGGGCGCTCGCGACACGCCACAACTTCCCGTTCGTCGACCTCGTCGAGACGGGCATCTCGCACGAGGCCGCGCAGACGATTCCGCTGCACGTCCTCGAGCGCCTCGTCGCGGTCCCCTACGCGCTCGAGGACGGCACGCTGCGGGTCGCGCTCGCCGACCCGGGGAATGTCCACGCGATCGACGAGCTCAGGCTCGCCACCCGCTTCCAGCTCGAGATCGGCGTCGCGAGCCGGGAGGACATCGAGACGGAGGTGCGCCGCCTCGCCCGCGCCGCCGAGGCCTTCGGCGCCCGTGCCGCGATCGAGGACGACGGTGAGCTCGACGAGGTCCAGGAGGAAGAGGACGACGACGACCTCGAGCAGGACGACGGCATCTCCGACGCGCCGCTCGTCCGCCTCGTCAACTCGCTGATCTTCCAGGCCGCCGAGGACGGTGCAAGCGACATGCACTTCGAGCCGATGAAGGACGGCATCGTCGTGCGCTTCCGCATCGACGGCGTCATGCACGAGATCCAGCGCATCCCGAGGCGGATGGTCGCCGGAGTCACGACACGTCTGAAGGTGCTCGCCAAGCTCGACATCGCCGAGCGCCGCAAGCCGCAGGACGGCCGCATCTCGCTGAACGCCCGCACGGCCGGCCGCATGCTCGACATCCGCGTCGCGACGCTGCCAACGGTCGACGGCGAGAAGATCGCCATGCGTCTCCTCGACAAGTCGAAGAAGGCGCCGACTCTCGAGGAGCTCGGCCTGCCCGAGGAGATGCGCACGCGCCTGAGCGAGATCATCCGCCGGCCAAGCGGGGCGCTGCTCGTCACCGGCCCGACCGGCTCGGGGAAGTCGACGAGCCTCTACGCCGCGCTCTCCGAGATCAACCGGCCGGAGATCAACGTGGTCACGATCGAGGACCCGGTCGAGTACCGCTTGCCGGGGATCTCGCCGATGCAGATCAACCCCAAGCCCGGCTTCACGTTCGCCTCGGCCCTGCGCGCGATTCTCCGCTCGGACCCCGACGTCGTCATGGTCGGCGAGATCCGCGACGCCGAGACGGCCAAGATCTCGATCGAGGCCGCCCTCACCGGCCACCTCGTGCTCTCGACGCTGCACACCAACGACGCACCGGGTGCGATCACGCGCCTTTCGGAGATGGGCGTCGAGCCGTTCCTGACGGGCTCGGCGGTCTCGGCGGTGCTCGCGCAGCGCCTCGCGCGCAAGCTCTGCGCGCACTGCTGCGAGATGTACAACCCGTCCGTCGACGAGCTGCTGCGGAACCGCGTCTCACCGGACGTGGCGGCCGCCTCGGACGGGATGGCCTTCTACCGCAAGCGCGGGTGCCCACGCTGCGGCCAGACGGGCTACAAGGGCCGGATCGGCATCTTCCAGCTCTTCGTCATGTCCGAAGAGCTCGAGTCACT
>JBKPFD010000211.1:0-5029 GCA_046729155.1 Actinomycetota bacterium | reverse complement strand
GTGGTGCGTGGTGGCCTCGACGATCGCCTTCGCGCGCTCGCTCGGGTTTCCGGACTTGAAGATGCCCGAACCGACGAACACGCCGTCCGCGCCGAGCTGCATGCAGAGCGCCGCGTCGGCGGGCGTCGCGATGCCGCCGGCCGTGAACGTCACGACGGGCAGCTTGCCGTGCTCCGCGACCCACCGAACGAGCTCGACGGGCGCCCGCAGCTCCTTCGCCTCGGAGTACAGCTCGTCGGCGTCCATCGCTCCGAGCTTGCGAATCGCGCCGAAGACCGCGCGCATGTGCGTGACGGCGTTGACGATGTCGCCGGTTCCGGCCTCGCCCTTCGTGCGGATCATCGCCGCCCCTTCGCCGATCCGGCGCAGCGCCTCGCCGAGGTTCGTGCAGCCGCACACGAACGGGACGGTGAACTTCCACTTGTCGATGTGGTGGGCCGTGTCGGCGGGCGTCAGCACCTCGCTCTCGTCGATGTAGTCGATCTCGAGCGCCTCGAGGATCTGCGCCTCGACGAAGTGGCCGATGCGCGCCTTGGCCATGACCGGGATCGTCACGGCCTCCTGGATCTCGGCGATCTTGTCCGGATCGGCCATACGGGCCACGCCACCCTCGGCCCTGATGTCGGCGGGCACGCGCTCGAGCGCCATCACCGCCACGGCTCCCGCGTCCTCGGCGATCCGCGCCTGGTCGGCGTCGGTCACGTCCATGATCACGCCGCCCTTGAGCATCTCGGCGAGGCCGGTCTTGACCCGCATCGTGCCGATCTCGAGCATCCCCGCGATTCTAGCCACGGGATACTCCTCCGCATGAGACTCGTCGGGCGACAGGCCTGGGGCGCCGCGCCGCCCCGCGGTCGCGACCCGCTTCCGGCCCACGCGGCGCGCGGAGTCGCCGTCCACTATTCGGGCATGGACGCCGACGAGGAGGCCGATCACGCTCACTGCGCCGGCCGCGTCCGGGCGATCCAGCGCTACCACATGGAATCGAACGGCTGGCTCGACATCGCCTATTCGCAGCTCGTCTGTATCCACGGCTATGTCTTCGTCGGCCGCGGCTTCGGCATCCGCACGGCCGCGAACGGCACCACCGCCGCGAACGACGCCTACTTCGCGATCTGCTTCCTCGGCAACGACACCGCCGAGCGCGCCGACGTGACGCGGCCCGCCCGCCGTGCGCTGGGCGAGCTGATCCGCGAGTACCAGCGGCGCTACCCACGGGCGCGCCGGGTCCGGCCCCACTCCGCGTTCGTCGCGACCGAGTGCCCCGGCCGCGAGCTCCGCGCCTATATCGACCGCCGCGGCTGGACCGGCGGACGGCTCCGGCGCCTGCTCAGCGGAGCGTGAACGAGTCCCAGCGGCGGCCGGACATGTTCACGGCGTAACCGTCGAGGCGCTCGCCCCGCACGACGACGTACAGGAACCCCCACACACGCCGGGCCCGCATGCGACGCGGATAGCCGCGCGGACAGGACGGCGCCAGGCCGTAGAAGTAGCCGCTGCCCCCGCCGTGGACGACGTACGTCACCCCGCGCCGCGGCGCAAACCGCTGGTAGTTGTGGTCATGCCCCGAGAGGACGAGCTGCACCCCGTAGCGCTCGAACAGCGGCACCCAGCGCCGGACGACGACGCCCTCCGACCGGTACTTCCCGCACGTGTACGGCGGGTGGTGCAGGACGGCGATCTTCCACGGCGCATCCGACGCCGCGAGCGCCCGCGCGAGCCACGCGGTCTGGCGCGACGACGGCGCGTTCGAGTCGAGCACGAACAGCTCGACGTCGCCCACGCGCCGGCGGTAGAACGGCCCGGGCATCCCGAGCGGCGGGAATTCGTAACGGCCCCGCTGAACGGCAACGTCGTGATTTCCGAGTGAGCCCGCGACGGAGACTCCAGCCGCACGCAGCCAGCCGAACGACGCAGCCCAGTTGGCGCGAAACGCGGCCGGGCTGGCCGTGTAATCGTTGTCACCGAGCGTGACGAGGACGTCGGCGCTGTTACGCGCCTCGAACCGCCGGATTACGTTGCCGAGCGACTGCTGGCGCGAGCCGCCGACCCCGAAGTCGCCGACGGCAAGCAGAGCCACTTGCTCCGGCTCTTGCGCACGGCCGCCGCCGAGCCCGAGCGCAAGCGCGAGCAGGAGCGCGACGGGGACAGCAAGCGTGGGACCGCGCACGCAGGATGTCTACCAGTCACGGGTCGTCTCCTCTCGTCGTGAAGCTGCTAGGGGGTCATGCGCCGGCGAAGACCGGCTCCGAACGCTCGGAAAGCCTGCTTGAGCAGTTCCGCAGTCATGTGGGCCGCCTTTCTACTTGCCGCTGATTACGCCTAAGAGGGATCGTGCGCGCAACGGCGCCCTGTGCCATCCCCCGAAACGGGACTCAGCGTCCCCCGGATTGGCCGTCCTGGCCTGTCTGCTGGGGAGGCGGGCCGCCGAGGCGGAGCATCAGCCGCCCGTTCGGCAAGGGCTGGAAGTAGGACGGGTAGAAGCGAGAGGCCGTGAGCTGCTCGACGCGCTGACCGTCGACGAGATTGTCGATGGTGAAAGGCGGCCGTCCCGGGAGGGTCTCACTAAGCGGGTGGTCGAGCGGCTCGGAAAGCGCGCGCCGTCGCAGCCAGACCGCCGGCACGACGCCTGTGCTCGAAGGCGGCAGCAGCGTCACGACCGAGTCGATGTTGTCGAAGTACTTGAACGTGTACAGCGCGAGCTCGAGCGACTGGCGGCGCAGAAGCCTCCCGCGCGCCACTGACGGCTGGCCGGGAATCGAGCAGTCCTGCGCCGACCCGCAGAAGATGTACAGCAGCGTGTTCGCCGCGGGCTCGACGGAGATGTAGCCTCCGCCGATTCCCGAGCTCGGGTTGCGCGCGATCGCGAGCGCGGCGATCTCGGAGTTTCCGGCGACCGGCGGCTGCGCTTGAACGGCCGCGAGCTGAGTGCCGTTGTGTCGGTACCGTGGCGCGACGTAGTTCGCGATCGAGGTCGCGCGCGCGAGGCCCTCGCCCTGCGGTTTGAACGCCGACCAACTCTCGTTGTCCGACTTGCCCAGCATGTACGCGAAGCCGGCGACGACACCGGCGAAGACAAGCATGATCAGCAGGTAGGCGACGATGAAGCGCGTGTTGTGCGGCGAGACGCGTGCGGCCGGCACGGGTGCTGGGCGCTCCAGCTGGCGCCGCTCCTCGGCCGGGTTCACAGCTTCGGCCACGATGCCTCCTCGAACAGGTCGATCTTGGGCGCCTCGAGCTTCGCCTCGTTCAAGACGTCGAGCAGCTCGTCACCATAGATCTCGCGCCTCGTCACGGCCTGATCCGCGATGTACTCGATGCCCTTGCGGTTGTGCCGGATCAGGTTGTACGCCGTGACATACGCCTGGCCGAGAACCTGGGCGGCGGTGGCGCGCTTGTCGCGGTCGGAAAGGACGGACGCGATCGGGTCGTGTGAAAGCGCTCCGCCTCCGCCGGCGCGATTCATGATCTGCACGCCGATCTCCTCGAAGCGCCTCAGGATCCGCTGCTCTTCCTTCGAGTCAACCGGGAAGCCGTTCAGATCCACGGGCTGCGGGCCCATTGCGGATGTCCCCACCATCCAGGCCGCGAGCGCCGTCACGGCCTGCACGTCGCCGCCGACGCCGGTCGAGTTCTCGCCGTAGAAGACGCGCTCAGCGGCCATTGCCCCGAGGCCCCAGATCAGCGCCGCCATCTGCTCCGAGCGCCACTTGCTGAAGCGCTCCTCCTTCTCGAACGCCTGGTGGTGCCCGAGTGCGGCCCCTCGCATGCGGATCGACAGTCGGGTCGACTCGACGTCCTTCATGTACACGTGGCTCGCGGCCGCATGGCCGGCCTCGTGGATGGCGACGGCTCTCGTCTCGTCCGGGGCGTACTCGATGTTGACGGCTGTCCCCGACTCGACGGTCGTCATCGCTTCGACGATGTCCTCCCAGGAGAAGACGGCGCGCGCGTTCGCGTGGGCCGTGGTCAGAGCCATCGAGCAGACCTGCTCGATCATCGCCGGCGAGTAGCCGCCGGTGATCCGCGCCAGTTCGTCGCGCTTCTTCGGGGTGTCGAGGTCCGGCTCGTGGTCGACCTTATTGATGTAGAGGTCGAAGATGTCGAGCCGGTCATGCTTCGTCGGCGTCCGCAGCCACACGTGCCGGCCCATCCGTCCGGGCCGCGTGAGGGCCGGGTCGAGCACGTCGATCGGCACGTTCGTCGCCCCGATGAAGTAGATCTGATCCTTCCTCGGCCTGGGCGCCGGGAGCCGCAGCGATGCGCGGCCGAGACGCCGCGGGATCACGTAGCAGGCGTCGAGGAACGTGTTGATCTTGTTCGTGTACAGGCGCCGGAAGAACGGCGGGTTGTCGATGCCGTCCATGACCACCAGCAGCTGGTTCAGCGCCAGCTGGCCCATCCCGCCGCCAAACATGCCGGGAACCGCCTGGTTGACGATTGCCCCTAGGCGGGCGAGCCCCGTCGGTGAGCTCGGCGGCTGCCGCTCGGCGAAGATCCGCTCCCGCCACGCGCGCGACTCGAGAATCATGTCCTGGCTGCTGTTGAGCGCGCCCCAGGGGCCGTGGAACGAGATGTCCTGGAAGCTCGGCGGGCCCATCATCCCGCCGACGCCGCCGCCTCCGAGGCTCGAGCGCCGGGAGCCGACGGCGTCGATCTCGTCGATGAAGACGATGCACTGGCCACCCCACTTACGCGCCAGGCGCTTCGCCTTCCACGCGAGCCAGCGCACGACGACCGCGTCCATGCCCATGAAGGTCTGCTGGAACCCGGAGCCCGGCATCGAGATGAACGGCGAGTTGAAGCCTGTCGCGATCGCCTTCGCGAGCATCGTCTTGCCGGTTCCCGGCGGCCCGAGGAAGAGCAGGCCGCGCTCGCGCTTGCCGCCTGCGCGCTCGAAGGCCTCGCCGGACTGCCAGAGCGTGACGACGCGGTTGACCTCTTCCTTAGCCTCGTCCTGGCCGCGCACGTCCTCGAGCCGTACGCCCCAGTCCGCGTCGCCGGGCTCGAAGCCGCGCATCTGCGTGAC
>JBKPFD010000210.1:0-3961 GCA_046729155.1 Actinomycetota bacterium | reverse complement strand
GCTGCGCGACGGCGACTCCGCGCGCTTCGGGGGGAAGGGCGTCGAGCAGGCCGTCCGCAACGTGGGCGACGAGATCGCTCCCGCGCTCGTCGGGCTCGATGCCGCCGACCAGGGCGCTATCGACTCCGCGCTCATTGCCCTCGACGGGACGAAGAACAAGTCGCGGCTCGGCGCAAACGCCATCCTCGGCGCCTCGCTCGCGACGGCGAAGGCGGCCGCCGCCGAGGCCGGCGTCCCCCTCTACCGCTGGATCGGGGGCGCAGAGGCGCACGTCCTGCCTGTGCCAATGCTGAACGTCGTCAACGGCGGCGCGCACGCCGCGAACTCGCTCGATCTCCAGGAGTTCATGATCGTGCCCGCGGGCGCGCAGACCTTTGCGGAAGGGCTCCGCGTCGGGGCCGAGGTGTTCCACACGCTCAAGGCCGTGCTCGAGGAGCGCGGCCTCGCGACCGCGGTGGGAGACGAGGGCGGCTTCGCTCCGGACATCGGCTCCAGCGAGGAGGCGATCGACGTCGTCCTCGAGGCGGCGGAACGGGCCGGGCACCGTGAACGGATCGGCATCGCGCTCGACCCGGCGATGACCGAGCTCGTGGGGGACGACGGCACGTACCGCTTCGAGGGGCGCGAGGTGAGTGCCGAGGGACTCCCGGACTTCTGGGCCGGGCTCGCGGACCGCTACCCGCTCGTCTCGGTGGAGGACGGGGCCGCCGAGGACGACTGGGGCGCCTGGAAGGCGATGACCGAGCGGCTCGGCGACCGCCTGCAGCTCGTCGGCGACGACCTCTTCGTGACGAACGTCGACCGCTTCGAGCGCGGGATCGAAGAAGGCGTGGCGAACGCGATCCTCGTCAAGGTCAACCAGATCGGCACTCTGACCGAGGCGCTCGACGCGATCGCCCTCGGCCGCTCGCGCGGTTACGCCTCCGTCATCTCGCACCGCTCGGGCGAGACGGAGGACACGACGATCGCCGATCTCGCCGTGGCGACGAACGCCGGCCAGATCAAGACGGGCGCGCCGTCGCGCACGGACCGCGTGGCGAAGTACAACCAGCTTCTGCGGATCGAGGAGGAACTCGGCTCGGCCGCGGAATATCCAGGCTGGGATGCGTTTCCTCGTACTCGCCGCTAGCTGTTGCTTGCTCATCGTCGCCGTCACCGCGTGCGGGAGCGATGAGAAGAGCTCGCCGTCGAGCGGGACGGTGACGGAGCCTCCGGCGGAGACGACGGATCCGCCGGCAGTTACTGGAACCGTTCCGGAGCCTGAGCCCGCCGTCGTCACGCTCTACTTCCTTCGCGACGGCAAGCTTGGCGTCGCGGACCAGTTCGTCCCCAGTGGCCCCCGGATCGCGACCGCGGCGGTCAACGCCCTCCTCGACGGGCCGACTGCCAGCGATCGCGCGGCCGGTCTGACGAGCGCCATCCCCGCCGGAATCAAGCTCGAACGCCTCGCGATCGAGAACGGCGTCGCCGACGTCGCCTTCTCGAGCGCGCTGGGCGAGGCCGCAACGGCGCAGGTCGTCTACACGCTGACGCGCTTCCCGACCGTGCGGCGTGTCGAGCTCGAGGGCGAGCCGCACGTGCGGGGAGACTTCGAAGACGTGACCCCGGCGATCCTCGTCGAGTCGCCCGCACCGGGCGAGGAGGTGTCGAGCCCGCTGCGAATCAGAGGCACGGCGAACACCTTCGAGGCGACCTTCCAGGTCGAGGTGCTCGCCGCCGACCGCCGCGTGCTCGGCAAGCGCTTCGTGACCGCGACCTCGGGCTCGGGCACGCGCGGCACGTTCGATGCGAACGTCACCTTCGCCGCTCCGCGCGGTCCCGTCACGCTCGCCGTCTTCGAGCTGTCCGCCGAAGACGGCTCGCGCATCCACGAGGTCCGGATTCCGCTGCAGGCGGCGCCGAGCTAGGGCTTCAGCGCGCGGACGTGGAGGAACAGCGGGTACCGCGACCACCGCGGGTGGTCGTCGTGGCGGATCTCGCGCACGCCGTCGACGAGCAGGCCGGCTCCGACGAGCGCTTCGAAGTAGTCCTGCAGCGTCCAGTGCCGGCTCTCGAAGGTCATCGTCAGCCCGTCCCGCTCGATCTCGTCACGGTAGTAGCGCCGGTCGAAGTAGTCGTCGGTCATGACGAGGCGGCTCTCGGGATGCTCGCGGTCGAGCTGGTGGCCGGAGTTGATCGGGTGCACGACCGCGACCACGAAGTGTCCGCCGGGCTCGAGCACGCGCGCCGCCTGGCGGACTGCGCCTGCCATGTCGTCAACGTCCTGGAGCGACATGAAGGCGACCGCGAGGTCTGCGTGGCCGTCCGGGAGCGGGAGGTCGGCCGCGTCCGCGACGACGTACTCGCCGCCTGGGTCGGCGGCTCGCGCCGCCCCGACGAGCGTCGGCGATGCGTCGACGCCGATCGTGCGATGGCCGGCGGCCTGCAGGTCGCGGGTGAGGCGCCCTTCGCCGCATCCGATGTCGACGGTCAGCCGGCCCGGCGGGGGCACGAGCTCGAGGAACGCATCGCGGTGGAATCGCCAGTAGCTGTCGTGACCAGGAGTGCGCGCCCAGGCCACCCATTCGGCGGCATTGCGCTCCCATGCGTCGCGTAGCTGCATCGGGCGATTGTGACGTGCGGGGCGCTCGCTAGTCTGAGAGCACATGGCGGTCGAGACACCTCGCCGCACCAAGATCGTCGCCACGATCGGCCCCTCCTCGTCCCCCCGCGAGATGGTCCTCGCGCTCGCCCAGGCGGGGATGGACTCGGCGCGGCTGAACTTTTCGCACGGCACGCACGAGGAGCATGCGTCGCGCGTCGCCCACATCCGGGCCGTCCAGGAGGAGATCGGGCGCCCACTCGCGCTGATCGCGGACCTGCAGGGGCCGAAGCTGCGCGTCGGCGACCTACCGGAGCCCGTAACCCTCGCGCGCGGCGAGGAGGTCTTCGTCGCCGCCGAGGACGGCGCGCTCGACGGCACGCTCCCGGTGAGCCCGGCCGCGATCGGCGAGGTGTTGCAGATCGGGCACGACGTGCTCATCGACGACGGCCTCGTGCGACTCCGCGTGGAGGAGGTCGAACGTGGCCGCGCCCGGTGCACCGTCCTGTCCGGGGGGCTCGTGGCGGCCCACAAGGGCGTCAACGTGCCCGGCGTCCCGGTGCCGATTCCGTCCCTCACCAAGAAGGACATGGACGACCTCGAGCTGGCGCTCGAGCTCGGCGTCGACTATGTCGCGCTCTCCTTCGTACGCTCGCCCGCAGACGTCCGCGACCTCCGCGACCTGATCGAGTCAGCCGGCTCGCCGGCGCACGTGATCGCGAAGATCGAGAAGGCGGAGGCCGTCGACGCCCTGGACGACGTGCTCAGGGAGACCGACGCAGTGATGGTCGCCCGGGGCGACCTCGGCGTCGAGATCGGGGCGGCGCTGGTGCCGCTCGTCCAGAAGCGCATCATCCTCGCCTGCCTCGAGCGCGGAAAGCCGGTCATCACGGCGACCCAGATGCTCGAGTCGATGGTGCACCACGCCGAGCCGACGCGCGCCGAGGCGAGTGACGTAGCGAACGCGATTCTCGACGGCACGTCGGCGCTGATGCTGTCCGGTGAGACGGCTGTCGGCGAGTTCCCGGTCGAGGCCGTGACGACCATGGACCGGATCGCGCGGGCCGTGGAGCCCAGCATCGGCTACCGGCACCAGTTTCCGCAGGCCGAGGACGAGCCCACGGTGGGCCAGGCGATGTCGAACGCGGCCTGTGACCTCGCCGAGGCGCTCGGCGCGACCGCGCTCGTGATTCCGACGTTCACCGGCCGCACCGCCTCCGCGGTCGCGCGGCTCCGGCCGCACAAGCCGATCCTGGCGCTGACCCACCACGCTCCGTCGCTGCAGCAGCTCGCGCTCGAGTGGGGAGTGACGCCGCTCGCGATCCGCGAGTGCAAGGACGTCGAGGATCTCTGGGCCCGTTCCCTCGAGGCCGCGCTCGA
>JBKPFD010000209.1:0-2139 GCA_046729155.1 Actinomycetota bacterium | reverse complement strand
GTCGAGGGCGATCTCGACGACGAGCTCTGGGCGCACGAGCACGGCGATCCCGCGCCGGTCCGTCTCGCGCGCGAGCAGCTCCCTCGTCTGCCACTCGAGCAGCTCGTCGGTCAGGCCCTTGAAGCATTTGCCGACCATCAGGAACTCGCCCGTGCGCGGATCGCGTGCGCCGAGATGGAGGTTCGAGAGCCAGCCCTCGCGCCGCCCGTGCCCCCACTCCGCGCCGAGGACGACGAGGTCGTACGTGCGCACCGGCTTCACCTTGCGCCAGGTCTTGCCGCGGCGGCCGGCGCTGTAGGACGAAGCCGCGGCCTTGACGACCACGCCTTCGTGGCCGGCCTCGAGAGCCTCGTCGAGGACAACCTGCGCCGCCTTCGGGTCGGACGTGAGGACGCTCGGGATCTTCAGCTCCGGCGCGATCTCGGCCAGGCGGGCCGCGCGCTGCTCGAGCGGCGTGTCGAGGAGGTCCTCGCCGTCCAGGTGCAGCACGTCGAAGAGGAAGGTGACGACGCCTTCCGGCGGCGCTTCACCGTCGATCAGCGAGACCGTGTCTTGGAAGGCGGCGGGCCCCCACTCGCCCATCCAGATCGCCTCGCCGTCGAGCACGGCCTGCTCGACGGGAAGGCGGCGCACGGCATCGACGATCCCGGGCAACGCGTGCGTGATGTCGTTGAGGTTGCGCGTGTAGATGCGGACGTCGTCGCCGCGACGGTGGATCTGGATTCGGATCCCGTCGAGCTTCCATTCCACGGACGAGCGCTCGAAGCTCCCGACCGCCTCGGCCACATCCGGTGCCGTCGAGGCGAGCATCGGCAGGATCGGGCGGAAGAGCTCGAGCCCGACCTCGCGCAGTCCCGCCTCGCCCTCTGTGATCGCGATCTCGGCGGTCCTCGTGAGGTCGCCCGACAGCATGAGTGCCCGGCGGGCGAGCTCCGCAGGGACACCGGCGGCCTTCGCGACCGCCTCGACCATCACGCCCGCGAGGGCACCCTGCCGCAGCTCACCGGTGAAGAGCCGCTTGACGTAGCCGGCCTCGGGCTCCGTCGCTCGGCCGAGCAGCTCGAGCAGGATCTGCTTCCGTCTCGCGGCCGACCCGCTGCCCGTCGTTCGCGCGACCTCGGTGATCGCACGGTCGAGGTCGTGCACCGTCAGCAACGGTGCCTCGGCCGGCTCGCACTGGACGCCGTAGACGGTCGAGTAGCCGATGCCCACGCGGCCCTGACGGGGAACGCCGGCGAGGAAACCGACTGCGACGGCGATCTCGTCGGCGTCGAGCCGCTTCAGCAGCTCGGCGAGGATCGCGACCTTCTGCGACCGTGCGCTCGTGTCGGCCAGTTCTCGCGAGGCGGTGACGACGTCGGCGAGGAGGGTCATCGCTCGGCCGACTACGGTAGTCCGAACCGACCAGGGAGGTGCACGTGGGCAGGATCGTTGTCACCGAGTTCGTCTCGCTCGACGGCGTCATGGAGGATCCAGGCGGAGCCGAGAGCTTCAAGCACAGCGGCTGGAGCTTCGAGATCCCGCGTGGCGACGAGGGCGAGAAGTTCAAACTCGACGAGACAATGGCCTCAGAGGCGCTGCTGCTCGGGAGGGTGACGTACGAGGGCTTCGCGAAGGCCTGGCCCTCGCGAGAGGGCGAGTTCGCCGACAAGTTCAACGAGATGCCGAAGTACGTCGTCTCGTCAACCCTCGACGAGCCCGAGTGGAACAACACGATCGTGCTGAAGGACGACGTCGAGGGCGAGGTCGCGAAGCTCAAGGACGAGGTCGACGGCGACATCGTCGTGCACGGCAGCGCGCAGCTCGTGGAGACGCTCCTCGAGCACGACCTCGTCGACGAGCTGCGGCTGATGGTTTGGCCGATCGTCCTCGGCGCGGGGAAGCGAGTCTTCGGGGAGACGACCGACAAGAAGACGCTGCGGCTGGTCGAGTCGAAGCCCGTCGGCGAGGGCGTGCTGATCCTCGTCTACGAGCCGGTGCGCTGAGGGCGATGACTTTTGCGGCGCCCTAGGTCTAATCGGACGATGGCAAAGGTGAGGCTCGACATCACCATGTCGCTCGACGGTTCCGTCGCCGGCCCGAACGCCAGTCTCGAGCACCCGCTCGGCGAGGGTGGCGAGCAGCTGCACGACTGGGCGC
>JBKPFD010000208.1:0-6035 GCA_046729155.1 Actinomycetota bacterium | reverse complement strand
GCGATGCCGTTGCCGTACGTCTCCTTGTCGGTGAGGACGTAGACCTTGTTCAGGCCTAGGTTCTTGGCGAGCTGGGCGCCCGCCGCGCCCTGGAACTGGTCGTTCCAGACGACGCGCGCGTAGTTGCGCTTGCCAGTCGGGTAGTAGTTGTCCGGCTCGCCCTGCTCGGTGCCCGGTCCGCTGATCGTCAGGCCCGGGTAGGTGTTCGCAGGGCTGACCATCGCCAGCGGCCCGTCCGGTGCGCGGTTCGCGACCGGGATCTCGAGCTTCGCACAGCCCGAGTTGAACGTGCCGATGACTCCGATCACGTCCTCGTTGTTCGCGTAGGCGCGGGCGTTCGACGAGCACTTCGCCGAGTCCCAGCTGCCCGCCTGCGCCGTGGAGTCGTCGCAGGACTGGTAGCCGATCTTGTAGTCGCCGGCCTTCCAATCTTGCTGCTTGAGGATGAACTCGATGGCGTCAGCCATCTCGGTGGTCAGCGCTCGGTTCGCTCCCTGCAACGGAAGGTCGGACGCGATCAGGTAGTCCGGATCGCCGTCCCCCTCGTACCGGATGGCCCCGCACGAGGCCGACGGCAGCGCCGTGACGCCACCACCGCCTCCATCGTCGTCACCGCCGCAGCCGGCGGCCGCGAAGGCGAGGACGCCGAACACGAACGCCACTAAGAACCAGAATCCGCCTTTTCTCACGTGCCCATTCCTCCCTCTGTCACCGATGACCATGGCCGACGGAGCAACGGCGGCTCAACCGAGGCTTCCGCCCTAGGAGCCGAGAAGTATCGAGACAACGGGTCCCGCTTGCAAGCGGAACCCGCGCGAAGCGCGTGTCCGCGCTGCAAGAGGCAGCGTGGACCCGTGGAGGAGGTCTGGGGGAACCGGGAGGTTCCCCCAGCGCATCGAGAATCGCTGTGCCGAAGGTGGGACTCGAACCCACACGGGTGTGACCCCACCGGATTTTGAGTCCGGCGCGTCTACCAGTTCCGCCACTTCGGCTGGAGGACTCATCGTAGCTCTGTGTGCCTGACACACTTGGCCCGTGAGCAAGGTCGGCGTTCTGACGGGCGGCGGGGATTGTCCAGGCTTAAATGCGGTAATCCGTGCCGTCGCTCGCCGGTCGCTCGACCGCGGTGACGAGGTCGTCGGCGTGCGGTCGGGCTGGCGTGGCCTCGTCGACGGCGTGCTGGAGCCGCTCGGCTGGCGCGAGACGTCGGGCATCCTCCCGCGCGGCGGCACGATCATCGGGACCACGCGCACCAACCCGTACAGGGTTGAGGGCGGCGTCGACAAGGTGCTCCGCAACTTCCGCGAGGGCGGGCTCGATGCCCTTGTCGCGATCGGCGGCGAGGACACGCTCGGCGTCGCCGCACAGCTCTACGATGAGCACGACTTCCCGGTCGTCGGCGTCCCGAAGACGATCGACAACGACCTCTCGGGAACGGATTACACGTTCGGCTTCGACACCGCGGTCTCCATCTGCACCGAGGCGATCGACCGCCTGCACACGACCGCCGAGTCGCACAACCGCGTGATGGTCGTCGAGGTCATGGGCAGGCATACGGGCTGGATCGCGGTCATGAGCGGCATCGCCGGGGGTGCAGACGTGATCCTCATCCCCGAGCGGCCGATCACCGTCGAGCGCGCCTGCGAGGAGATCCAGCGGCGCCACCGACGCGGCAAGGACTTCTCGATCGTGGTCGTGAGCGAGGGCTACGAGCTGACGTACGAGTCGGGCGAGCGGCGGCAGGTCGCTCAGGAGGTCGCTGAGGACGAGTTCGGGCACATACGCTTCGGAGGCGTGGGCGCCGCGCTCGCGCTCGACATCGAGGAACGCACGGGGTACGAGACCCGCGTGACCGTGCTCGGACACGTGCAGCGGGGCGGCAGCCCGACACCACGTGACCGCATCCTCGCGACCCGCTACGGCCTGAAGGCGGCCGACCTCGTCGCGGAGGGCAAGTTCGGCCGCATGGCGGCGCTGCAGGGCGACTCGATCGTCGACGTCACGCTCGCGGAGGCGACGAAGGAGCTGAAGACGGTGCCGGAGGACTGGTACGGGGTAGCCCGCGCGTTCTTCGGGTAGCCCGGCTATTCGAGGAAGAGCAGTGCGTCCGTCGGCGCGTAGTCGTCGGTCAGGACGGGCACGTCGCGGGTCGGGATGAGCGCGTCGTGGCGGTCCCGAATCGCCGTGCTCAGGTCGACGGCCCGCGGGACGCGCCGGCGAGTCGCCTGCCAGCGCGCCGCGAGCACGTCCTTGTGCGCTCCGGCGCCTTCGGTCGCAACCGCGATGATGTTGCGGAGCGGCCCGTCCTCGTCCGGGAGGATCACCGGGTGCACGAGCACGGTCGGGAAGGCCGCGCGATAGGTCCTGTACATCGACCGGAAGAGCTTCGAGCCCTCACCGGAGACGGCGCCGATCAGGTTGCTCGCGACCACGCCGCCGGGCGCGAGACTCGAACGCACGAGCTCCAGGAACTCGACCGTGGTCAGGTGGAACGGGAGCGAGTCCGAGAAGTAGGCGTCGATGATGATCGCGTCCCACTTCTTGTTCGTCCGGGCCAGGTAGCGCCGGCCGTCTTCGGCCTGCACGCGCAGGCGCGGGCTGTGCGGGAGCCGGAAGTAGCGGTACGCCACGTCGACGACGACGGGGTCGAGCTCGACGACCTGCAGCTGCAGATTCGGGAAGTCGCGCCAGACCCGCTTCTGTGCCGAGCCGCCGCCGAGGCCGATGAAGAGGACATTTCGGGCCCCCGGGTTGTACGCGAGCGCGAGCTGGAGGTAATCCGTGTAGCGGTAGCGCGTCCGGAACGGGTTGGCCCGGTACATGCCGCTCTGGAACGAGCTCTCGAATCGCAGGTGCCGAGAGTCGGCGTCGTCGACGACGGTCAGCCCGTGGTAGCGCGTGTTCTTCGCGTAGACGAGCCGGAACCCGCTCGGCGGCGCCTGGACGATGTCGCTCTGCCCGCGCAAGCGGTAGAGCGGCGACCAGTTCTGCGCCGCGACGCCTGAGAGGCGCCCGCCGGTGTCCGGCGCTAGCGCGACTGTGGCGAACACCGAGCCGACGAAAAGCGCGAAGACCGCGAGCGCCGAGACGAACATCCCCTCGCCGAGCGCGACAACGGCGGCGGCCGCGAAGAGCGCCGTCGCCATGATGCCGAGCAGCTGGTTCGTGCCGAGCTCCGGGATCAACCAGAACGCGGTCACGAAGGTGCCGACGATGCTGCCGGCCGTCGAGACCGCGAAGAGCCGGCCGGCGGTCTTCCCCACGCTGGCGAGCGATCTCGCGCGCAGGCGGACGGCGATCGGCGTCGCGGTCGCGAGCACGACGCTCGGGACGCCGAAGAGCACGATCGCCGCGAAGAGTGGGTTCAGCCGCGGACCGGGATCCCACTCGACGATCGCCTCGAGAACGGCGTCGTCGATGACTGGGACCAGCAGAGTCGCGCCCGCTCCCAGCGCGAGGACGACGAGGAGGAGCTGCGGCGCGGGGATCCGGTCGGCGAGCGCCCCGCCCGTCCAGTAGCCGACCGAGAGGCCGGCGAGCACGACCCCGATCAGCGCGCCCCAGACGAAGATCGAGTTGCCGAAGAACGGCGCCAGCACGCGGCTTGCCGCCAGCTCGACGCCGAGCAGGACGCCGCCCGAAAGGAACACGGCGGCGCCGATGCCGAGGCCGGAGCGGTCGGCGCGGATCGCGGCCATCTACGCCCTCAGCTCCGCGAGCGGGAACGAGCGGTGGCGGCGCGGGGGGACGAGGAAGTTCTGGCGATGCGTCGTCTGCAGGACGGAGTTCAGCCCCTGGCTCCGGGCGCGCGGCGCGAACGGGAGGCGCGTCCCGTCCGGCAGCACGCCGTCCATCGCGAGGCGGCCGCGGTGGAAGTCGTCGCTCGAGGGGTTGAAGACGACGAAGTGCAGGCCGGCGGCGGGCCCGTCGGCCATCCCGTCGCGCTCCGGCTGCGAGCTCCAGAAGAAGGGGTTGTCGAGCGTGTTGAAGTCCGCGCGCTGCGGGATCGCCGTCCCCTTGCGGTAGAGCGTGCCGTCGGAGCCGACGACGTTCGCCTGGAGGCGGGTCGCCGACTGCATCGACGAGCTGTGGCCAATCGCGCCGAAGCGGCGGAAGTCGCTCTTCACGTCCCCCTCCGAGGCCGCGCTCTGCGGCGGCTGCGGAACCGTCCTGGTTCCCGGCTCGACGTGCATCCGGGGACGGAAGGTCGTGTCGACCCGCTCCCTGAAATCGAAGTCCAGGTACCAGGCCTCGAGGTTCTCGTAGATGTGCGAGAGGTGCATGTGCGTGCCGCCGTGGAAGTATCCGCGCGGGCCGAGGTCGACGAGCCCGAGGGTCTCGAAGTTGACGATTCGCGGCGGGCCGAGGGCGTGTCTCTGCGTCGACGTAAAGCCGAGGAAGAGCTCGGAGCCGTCGGGGATGAGATCTGCTCCCGGAACTCCGGCGGCCTGCGCGAGCGCCTTCGGCAGCCCTTTTCCGCCCTCGAAGCCGCCGCCGGCGAAACCCTTGCGGATGCTCGTGGGCTCGAAGATCCCGTCGAGGCTTTCGATGACGCGTGTCGATCCGGACTGGATGTGCTCGAAGCGGTCGCTGCGGAAGAGGAACGCGGCGTCGTTCTCCTCGAGGATCGTCTCGTCGGGGTCGCTCGGGAAGCGGATCGCCTCGAGCAACGCGCGCCGGGGCCGGCCCATGGCGGACGCGCGGCGGTCGATCGGCAGATGGCGCTCGGCGGCGGCGGCGACCTTCGTGCGGAAGTACGGAAGGCCCCAGGCGACCGTGACGGCGAGCCCGGCGGGCGTGTCCGCGTAGTCGTCGTCGAGGCTCTGCAGGACGTCTTCGAGGGTTCTCTGCGCCTCGCGCAGATCGGTTAGGCCGGGTGCGAGCCGCGCCGTGACGATCTGGTGGTGCAGCGTCGGCACGACGATCTCGACGCCGTTGTCCTCGGCGATGCGCATGCCGTCGAGGAGGTGCTGCTCCGGCGCGCGGCCCCCGCCGAAGCGCCGCACCGGTTTCTCGGTCAGCTCGTCGACGAGTTCGTAGACGCCCGTCGCGGCCAGGGCCGTCGCCGCCGCTCCCCCGATCAGGAGCTCGCGCCGTGTCAGTTTCAACTCAGGCCGCCGGTTCGACGCGCACGAGGACGCGCACGAGACGGTCGAGGTCCGCGACCACGCGACGGTACGTCAGCGGCTTGGCGACGTGCTGGCTGACGGTGTAGAGCGACCCCCGCGAGCGCCAGAGGTAGACGACATGCCACTGGTCGACGCCCTCGTTGACGGTGTACGGCGTGATGCGGTAGGCGCCGATGCGGCGAGCAGGCTTCGGGTCACGGAAGCAGGCGATCAGCCGCCGCCGTCCGGGCGGAGCGTTGTCGTCCTCGCAGAGCGGCATCCTCGTGCGTCCGGGATAGCCGCGGAAATTGACGTGCACGTCCTGCGCCGGCGGCTCGTGCCAGAGGAAGCTGACGAGATAGCTGCGGTCGCGGCGGACAGAGACGCCGTTGTCCCAGTCGCCGCCGATCCGTCCGTCGAGTGGCGACGGCATCCAGGTCGGGCAGTAGACGCCGGCCTTGACGCGGTTGGCGAGGCGCTGCCAGCCGGGCTTCCACGCGGCCGGGCATGCGGTCGCCTGCGGCCTGGGAGCCGCCGCCGGCGCCGATTCCTCGCTCGAGCACCCGGATGTTGCCGCCGCAAGGCCTAGAACGAGCGCCGCGAGCGCGAATGCCCTCCCGCGGATCACGAAATCACGATAGCCGGTACACCTCGACCCAGTGCCCACCTAAGTCGCGGTCCGGGCGGATGCTGTAGAGGCGCGTCGCCTCCCGGCGCACGTCCTCGACAAAGCGCGTCTCGCGCGGATAGCGGTCGCGCGCGTCGAAGACGCGGTCCTCGACGGCGCCGGTGAGCACGACGTAGCGGATCCGGCGGTCGCGCAGCGCGTCCAGGCTGCGGTTGTCGTCGGGCGGCTCGCCCGGCCGCGGGAGCAGCAGGTGCAAGACGCGGTAGCCGGTCAGATCGGGCGTCGAGGGGTCGACCGCG
>JBKPFD010000207.1:0-3490 GCA_046729155.1 Actinomycetota bacterium | reverse complement strand
GCAGGATCTGGAAGATCGGCGCGACGACGAGGCTCGGGATGTAGATCGTCGGCGAGAGCCAGTAGAAGAGGGCGCGGTAGCTCGTGATCCCGCCCACGAAGAAGAGGCGGACGGCCGCGGTCACGTCAGCGAGAGCGCCGCGCGGCGACGCGCCGCGTCGAGCACGCGGTTCGTGACGAGGATGCCGAGGGTCACGTACGCGACGCCGAGCGCCGCGCAGACGAGGAGGTCGTTAAGCGGGTCACCGCCGAGCGAGGACTCCCGGATCGCGTTCATGCCCCAGGTCGGCGCGAGCGCCCAGGAGAAGGGTCGCACCCACTCCGGGAAAAAGGCGAGCGGGACGAGGAAGCCGCATATCAGCCAGACGGGGTACTCGAACAGGTTGCCGAGCGCCCACGCGGCCCGGAAGCGGACGAAGCAGACGGCGAACAGGAAGCCGAGCGCGCCGAACGTGAGGACGGTGACCGGGATCGAGAGCGCGAAGAGGAGCGGGTGCACGACGGACACGTCGATCCCGAACAGGAGCCAGCCCCAGAGCAGCGTCGCGACGAGGCAGTAGATGCCGATCGTCGCCATCGAGATCGTGATCGGAAGCAGGATCAGCGCAAAGTGGGCCGGCGTGGCGACGAGGCTCTCGAGCGTTCCGTGCCAGCGCTCGCGCTGCATAGCCGAGCCGGCCGTCGTCGACGTTGCCGACCACATGCCCATGCCTGCCGCCCCGAGAGACGCGTAGAGCAGCGTGCGCGGGCTATCCCCGGCGCGGAAGACGAAGAACGCGACGGTCGCGAAGAAGAGCGGGTAGACGACCTGGCCGACGCCGTCGAAGGCCGACCGCGACACCATCTTGAAGTGGAACAGCCAGCCGACGCCAAGCAGCCGAAGAGCTCTCATTCCTCCGTGACCAGGGCCACGTACGCGTCCTCGAGCGTCGGCTCGCGGTGCGAGACGCGGCCGACGTTGGCGCCGTTCAGGTGGCCGAGGATCGCGGCCGTCAACTGCGTGTCGGCCCGCGTCTGGACGCTGAGCACCTGCGCCTGCTCGCGCTCCTCGATCCAGACCGCGAGCACTCCCTCGAGCCCGCGCAGGCGCTCGACCGTCTCCTCCGGGACGCCGTAGACCTCGACTTCGGTCACGCTGCCCGACTCGACCCGGCTCTTCAGCTGCCTCGGCGTGCCCTCCGCCACGATCTTGCCCTTCGTGATGACGGCGATGCGGTTGCAGAGCGCGTCGGCTTCGAACATGTAGTGGGTCGTGAGCAGGATCGTCTTGCCCGCGTCGGTGAGCGAGGCGATCGTCGCCCGCAGCTCGCGGGCCCCGACCGGGTCGAGCCCGATCGTCGGCTCGTCGAGGAAGACGACCTCGGGGTCGTGGAGGAGCCCGCGCGCGCTGCGCAGTCGCTGCTACATGCCGCGCGAGAAGCCCTCCGCGCGCTCGTGCTCGCGGCCCTTGAGCCCGACGAGCTCGAGCAGCTCCTCGATCCGCGGCTTCTGCTCGCGCGCGGGCACGCCGTAGAGCTCGGCGAAGTAGCGGAGGTTGTCGTAGCCCGAGAGGCGCTCGTAGACGCCACGTTCGCCGCCGAAGACGTAGCCGATCCGCTTCCTGACCTCGCGGGCGTTCTTGACGACGTCGAAGCCGAGCACGGTCGCGGTGCCGGAGGTCGGGATGAGAAGCGTGATGAGCATCTTGATCGTCGTCGTCTTGCCGGCGCCGTTCGGGCCGAGCAGCCCGAAGAGCTCGCCCTTCTCGATCGCGAAGCTGACGCCGCGCACGGCTTCGATCTCCTTCGCGCGGCGCCGGACGGTTCCGGTGTGCGTGCGATAGGTCCGGTGGAGGTCGTGTGCCTCGACGACGGCCATGTCCGAGACACTAGCGAGAGGGTGCGCCGAAACCGCCGCCGCCGGGTGTCTCAATCCGAACGACGTCGCCGGGCTGCAGCTCGCGCGTCGCCTTGGCCGGAAGCTCCTCGCCGTTGAGCAGGTTCCGGCCGGGGGCTCCGGGCCGACCGCCATGCGCGCCCTGCGGAGGGCGGACGCGCCGCTCGGAGATGATGGACAGGCCGCACGGGTCGAGCGCCTCGAGCTCGCGGACGATTCCGTCGCCGCCGTGGTGCTTGCCGTCGCCGCCGGAGCCGAGCCGGAGCTCGTGGCGGAGGACGCGGAGCGGATACGCGAGCTCGAGCGCTTCGGTCGGGGTGGAGAGCGTGTTCGACATCGTCACGTGCACGCCCGAGGGGCCTTCTGCATCCGGGCAGGCGCCCTGGCCGCCGCCGAGGGTCTCGTAGTACGTGAAGCGGTCGTTGCCGAAGGTGAGGTTGTTCATCGTGCCCTGGCCCTGAGCGGGGACCGGGAGGACGCGTCCGAGCGCGAGGAAGCACGTGTCGACGATGCGGCACGAGGTTTCGACGTTGCCGGCGGCGACCGCGGCCGGAGCGCGCGCGTTGACGACGCAGCCTGCGGGCGCGCGAACCTTCACGGGCGCGTAGGCGCCTCCGGACGCGGGGAGGTCCGGATCGGTGAGGCAACGGACGACGAAGTAGCCGGCGGAGCGGGTCACGGACAGCGGGCAGTTGAGGTTCCCGTCGTGCTGCGGTGCGGTGCCGGCGAAGTCGAAGTCGATGGTGTCCTCGTCGATCGTCACGGCGACGCGCAGCTCGAGCTCGCCGCCGGGCGCCTCGAGGTAGTCGCTCGCCTCGGAGCGACCGTCGGGGAGACGCGCGAGGGCGGCGCGGACGATGCGCTCCGAGTGGGCGAGCAGCTCATCCATCGCGGCGGCGACCTGCTCGCGGCCGCGACGAGCGCAAAGCTCGGCGACGCGCCGCTCGGCCAGGTGATGGGCGGCGAGCTGGGCGCGGAGATCGCCTCGGCGCTCGTCGGCGTTCCGCGTGCGGGCGACGAAGTCGGCGACGAAGTCGTCGTCGAGCCTGGTCGGTGGGATGACGACGCCTTCGTCCGCGAGCGTCCGCGAGTCCGCCGGCATGCTTCCGGGCTCGCGGCCACCGACGTCAGCGTGGTGCGCCCGTGTGACCGCAAAGCCGACGTCGGTGCGGGAGACCATCGTCAGGTCCGGTAGGTGCGTGCCGCCCGCGTAGGGATCGTTGAGGACGAAGACGTCGTCCGGGGCGGGGTCGTGGCGCATGACTGCCGCGACGGCGTCGGGCATCGCGCCCAGGTGGACGGGGATGTGCTCGGCCTGCGCGACCATCCTGCCGCGGTCGTCGAAGAGCGCCGTCGAGCAGTCGCGCCGCTCCTTGATGTTGGCCGAGAACGCCGACCGCACGAGCGCCGCGCCCATCTCGTCGGCGATCGACCCGAGGGCGCTGCCGAGAACTTGGAGCTCGATGTTCACGGTCGCGTCAGCCTCCAGATGCCACCATCCCTAACCCCCACCCACCCAGGGGGGAGCCAGGCGGTGGCGGCGGCGAGCTCGACGGCGCGCGGGCCGGGAACCTCGAGTCGCTCGCCGGGCGCCAGCTCGCTCGCGGGGCCGGGGC
>JBKPFD010000206.1:0-3145 GCA_046729155.1 Actinomycetota bacterium | reverse complement strand
ACCTCCAGGTCTACCGCGCCGGCCGCAAGATCCTCAGCGTGTGGCCCAAGCTGCCGCGCTTCAAGCTGCGCGCGCGCTGGACGTACGCCGGGCGCAAGTACCGGCTGCGGCGCGGCTCCTACACGTGGCTCGTCTGGCCGGCGCTAGGGACGACGAGGAGCCCGCGCTACGGCAAGGCGCTGGGCCAGAGCACGTTCCGCTACGTCGGTCGCTAGGCCGCGCCCGCGCGCTCGGCGCTCTTCAGGCCGCGGACGGCCCACAGCCCGAACACGAAAGCAAGCGCCGCCGCGAGGCCGAACGCCAGCGCGACGTCGTGCGGGTCGCCCTCGATCAGACTGCGGCCGGCCTCGAGCAGCGCCGTCACCGGATTGACGGATGCGACCGTGTGGAGCCAGCCCTCCAGCAGGGCGAGCGGCACGTACACGGGAGCGAAGAACAGGAGCAGGAAGACCGGCATCTGCATGATCGGCCCCGCCTGGACGGTCCGGAACCGCATCGCGACTCCGGTCGCCCACATCGTCCCCGTCAGGCTGACGATCAGCGCGAGCCCGTACAACCCGAACAGGTCGACTCCCTTGCCGCCGACCTCCATGTGCGCGAGGAACGCCACGACGGTCAGCAGCGTCGCCGTCACCGCCCAGCGGCCGAGCGCCGCAAGCGCATACCCCGCGATGAGCCCGCCCCGCCGCGGCGCTGCGATCAGCAGTCGCCGCGCGAAGCCGTACTCGAAGTCGCGGGCGATCCCGAACCCCGTGAACACGCCGCCGAACGCGGCCGACTGGATGAGCACGAAGACGAACTGGAACGCCGTGTAGCCCGGCGGGAAGTCGAAGCCGGGGATGTTGTCGACCCGCGAGAGGCCGCCGGCGAAGGCCGTGAAGAAGAAGAGCGGGAAGATCAGGCTCGGCAGGAAGAGCGACGGCGTCGTGAACACGTTGTGCAGCACCCGCCACGCGACGGCGATGGCGACTGACCAGAACTCCCGGATCACGTGCGGGTCAACCTCAGGCGCATGGCCCCCGCCGCCGCCGCGAGCGAGAGAAAGAGGATCAGGAAGGAGAATCCGAACGCGAGCGCAAGCGCCTGCGCGTCCCAGCCGACGATGATCAGGCTCCGCACGCCCTCGATCAGGTACGAGATCGGGTTGAGCGTCGCCACGTGCCGGAACCAGTCCGTCTCGATCAGGTTGCGCGGCAGGTTCATCGACGAGAGGAAGAGCCCGACGAAGAGGAGCGGGAACAGCCCCTGCACGGCCTCGCCGGAGCCGGTGCGGAGCGCGAAGAACGCGCCGACCGAGCCGAATGCGATCGCGATCAGCGCGGCGAGCGCGAGCAGCACGAACGCGCCCGCGACGCCCGACTCGAGGCGCACGCCCGCGGCCAGGCCGACCGCCAGGTAGACGATTGCCTGCACGACGCCCATGACGGCGATCCCGCCCAGCTGGCCCGCGATCAGCGCCGCACCGCGCATCGGCGTCAGCGCGAGGCGGTTGAGGAAGCCGGTCTGGATGTCGCGCGCCAGGTCGGTGCCCGCGTTCATCGTCGCGAAAAGCGCGCCCTGGATGAACGGAAAGGCGAGGAAGAACGCGAGGAACGAGTCGCTCGGAAAGCCGGGGAGGCGCGTGGCCGAGTGCAGGCCTGCGGAAGTGACGGCGAGCAACGCGACCGGGAAGATGAGCGGCGGGATCGCGTTCGCGGGCTGCCGGATCGTGCGCACGATCGACCGCCGTGCGATGTGCCCGACCTGCGCCGCGAGCGGCACCTGGGCGCCGGCTCCTCCTCTTCGGCCTCCTCTTCCTCACCGGCGCCCTCGAGCGAGCGCCCCGTCTTGGCGAGGAAGACGTCGTCGAGGCTCGGCGCATGCAGCTGCAGCTGCTCGACCTCGATCCCCTCAGCGTCGAGCGCCCGCACGATGCCCGCCAGGTCGCCGACCCCGCGCTCGAGCCGGACGGCGACTCCCTTCGGCGACCCCGCGGTCGGCTCGCCGAAGCGCTCGAGGATCTCGGAGATCGCCTCGGGCGAGTGCCCGTCGCCCGGGATCGCCTCGACCGTCGGCCGCCCGATCTGCTCCTTGAGCGCCACGGGCGTGCCCTCGGCCACGATCTTGCCCTGGTCGATGATCCCGACGCGATCGGCCAGGACGTCGGCCTCCTCGAGGTACTGCGTGGTCAGGAAGACGGTGACGCCCTCGTCGCGGGCGAGCCGCCCGACCTCGGCCCAGAGCGCGCTGCGGCTCTGTGGGTCGAGCCCCGTGGTCGGCTCGTCGAGAAAAAGGATCGTCGGGTGGTGGGCGAGGGCGAGCGCGAGGTCGAGACGCCGTTTCATGCCGCCCGAGTACCCGCCGACCTTGCGGTCGGCCGCCTGGGTGAGCCCGACGCGCTCGAGCAGCTCCTGCGCTCGAGCGTCGCGCTCGCGGCGCGGGATCCCGTGCAGCGCGCACTGCAGCCGGATGTGCTCGCGGCCGGTCAGAAGCAGGTCGAGCGCGGCCTCCTGGAGCGCCGCTCCGATCGCGCGCCTGACCTTCGGCCCTTCGTGCACGACGTCGTAGCCCGCCACGCGCGCGGTGCCCGCGGTGGGCGGAAGCAGCGTCGTCAGCATGTGCACCGTCGTCGACTTCCCCGCGCCGTTCGGGCCGAGGAAGCCGTAGATCTCACCCGGCGCAACCTGTAGGTCGATCCCGTCGACGGCGCGAATGTCGCCCTTGAAAACGCGCACGAGGCCCTCGGCCTCGATCCCGTGCCGCTCCCCGGCCATCGCTTCCGACTCTATCGGCAGGCGACGTTCAGGCCGCGGCGGTGACCGTGGTCGGCTGAGTGGCGCTCGAGGCGCGCGCCGCGTCCGCGAGCTCTTGGAGCAGCTCGGCGAGGCGGGAGCGCGCCTTGTCGTCGACGAGCCGGCCGCCCTCCTCGTCGAAGACGTCGCGCGCGAGCGCGATTGCGACCTCGGGGCCGTCGACGACGTTCGCGCCGGGGAAGAGAAGAGCCTCGCGTACCTGCTGCTGCGCGCGGCGCGTGCCGCCGCGGCCCGTCGTCGCGCCCATCACTGCGACCGGCTTCCAGCGCAGGACGGACGCGAGGGCGGGCCGCGAGAGCCAGTCGATCGCGTTCTTGAGGACGCCGGACGTGCCGCGGTTGTATTCGGGCGTC
>JBKPFD010000205.1:0-2238 GCA_046729155.1 Actinomycetota bacterium | reverse complement strand
CTCGGTCTCGATGAGCCGGGAGTCGAAGCGCTGTCTGAACAGGTGTCCCTCGAGCGAGTAGCGGTGGTTGAAGTACGCGGCGTACTCACTCTTCAACCGTTGCATCCCTGCCGACAGGTTCGGCTTCGGCGTCTCGATGAGCAGGGGAAAATGGTTCGTCAGCAGGCAGTACGCGTGTAGACGCCATCCGCACCGCCTGACGACGTCGTCGCGAACGGCGAGAAACCAACGACGATCGTCATCGTCGCCGTAGATGGACTGACCGCGGTTGCCGCGCGACGTGACGTGGAAGGTCGCGCCGGCGAATTGAACGCGGGGTGGTCTAGGCATGCCGCCGACGTTAGAGCGCAATGTCCTGGACGCCAGCGAAGCGGCTCGATCCGTTACGAAGCTCGCTCGAAGGGCGGACATGTCTGGCGTCTGACACCGGACGAGGCCGTTCCGCCTGCACTTCGCCGTTTTTCTACGGAATCACTAGACTCGGCCGGGCCGCATGGGCTTCCTGGGCTACTTCAACGGCTTCGGCGGCCGCGACATGGCCGTCGACCTCGGCACCGCGAACACGCTCGTCTACGTGCGCGGGCGCGGCATCGTTCTCTCCGAGCCGTCCGTCGTCGCCATCGACCAACGCACCGGCGACGTCCACGCCGTCGGCGTCGAGGCGAAGCGAATGCTCGGCCGCACGCCCGGCACGATCTCCGCGATCCGCCCGCTGAAGGACGGCGTCATCGCCGACTTCGACGTCACGGAGCAGATGCTGCGCCACTTCATCCAGAAGGTGCACCAGCACCGCTTTGCGCACCCGCGTGTCGTCGTCTGCGTCCCGAGCGGCGTGACGGGCGTCGAGAAGCGCGCCGTCGAGGAAGCGACGCTCTCCGCCGGCGCCCGAGAAGCGCACCTGATCGAAGAGCCCATGGCCGCCGCGATCGGCGCCGGCCTCCCCGTCTCCGAGCCGACCGGGAACATGATCGTCGACGTCGGTGGCGGGACGAGCGAGGTCGCCGTCATCTCGCTCGGAGGCATCGTCGTCTCCCAGAGCCTCCGCGTCGGCGGCGACGAGATGGACGAGGCCATCGT
Source organism: Actinomycetota bacterium (assembly GCA_046729155.1). Taxonomy (GTDB): domain Bacteria; phylum Actinomycetota; class Thermoleophilia; order Gaiellales; family Gaiellaceae; genus VAXT01. The sequence continues at coordinate 1,161 of JBKPFD010000205.1, read as the reverse complement.
CAGCCACATCAAGAAGGAGTACAAGCTCCTCATCGGCCAACAGACGGCCGAGGAGATCAAGCTCGAGGTCGGCTCCGCGTTCCAGATGAAGGAAGAGGTCCAGGCCGAGGTGCGCGGGCGCGACATGCTCACCGGCCTCCCGAAGACGATCGTCCTCTCCTCCGACGAGGTGCGACACGCCCTCGAGGAGCCGGTCTCCCAGATCATCGACGCGATCCGCTCCACCCTCGACAAGACGCCCCCCGAGCTCGCGGCGGACATCATGGACCGCGGCATCGTCCTCGCCGGCGGCGGCGCCCTCCTCACCGGCCTCGACGAGCGCCTTCGCCACGAGACGCAGATGCCGACGCAGCTGGCCGAGTCCCCGCTCACCTGCGTCGCGGTCGGCTCCGGCCGCAGCCTCGAGGTGCTCGAGGTGATGCACCGGGCCGCCAAGGCACGCGCTCGCAGCCGTAACGGCTACAGGCGCTAGACCTCGCCGCATAGTTCGTTAGTCTGAAAGCCCGTGCCACGGAATCGCAGCGTGCGGGTGGCGGCGCTGGGCTCCCCGGTTCGGCGGACGGTCGCCCCCTCCTATCCAAGGACGTCAGGCCCGCTCAAAAGGCGGCTGGTAGTCGGCCTGCTCGTGCTCGCGTCGTTGACGATGATCACGGTCTATTTCCGCGAGTCGCCGAACGGTGGCCTGCACGACTTCCAGAGCGTCGGCGCGAGCGCCATGCGCCCGTTCGAGGTCGGCGCTCAGCGCATCGCGCGCCCGTTCCGTGACGCCTACGGCTGGGTCGCCGGCGTCTTCCACGCCAAGTCCGAGAACGAGCGTTTGCGCGAGGAGATCGAGCGACTGCGCCAGCAGATGGTCATCAACCAGGACGCAGTCCGCCAGTACGAGAACCTCCAGACGATCCTGAAGTACAAGCAGGGCCGGAAGTTCCCGCAGGACTTCTCCGGCGACAAGGCGGTCGCAGCGAGCGTGCTCTCGAACCCGGAAGGCGAGTTCGAGCAGCGGATCACGATCGCCGCCGGCTCGTCGAGCGGCATCCGCCGGTACGACGCCGTCGTCACCGCCGACGGCCTCGTCGGCCACGTCTCGCAGGTCCTGCGCGACCAGGCGCTCGTCACGCTCCTCACCGACAAGGAGAGCGCGGTCAGCGCGCGAGACGTGTC
>JBKPFD010000204.1:0-4436 GCA_046729155.1 Actinomycetota bacterium | reverse complement strand
TTCAAGGGTCTCGGGACGCAGGGGTCCGTCTCGATCGTGCAAGAGCCGGGCCATCAGATCGTTCGCGAGTTCCGCGCGCCGGCGATGCAAATGCCGGTCGCGGCTGGGATCCAGCCGCTGTCGCGTGGAAACAAGGCGTACGTCGCCAACATCGTCAGCGGGCAGGTCAGCGTCGTCAACCTGAACACGAACCAGCACGTCAAGGACATCCCGGTCACGCTGACGCCGAACTGCCTGCGCGGGCCGGCGTTCACCGTGTTCCACACGCTGCAGGTGCCCATCCAGCTTCCGGTGAGCCCGGACGGGCGATTCGTCAGCGTCGCCGTGCTGTCGCTGACGACCGTGCCGAGGAGCTGCACGGGCTCGCCCGACCACATCGCGATCATCGACACGCGCACCGACGAGGTCGTGAAGATCGTGGGCACTCCCGTCACGCCCGGGCGGGCGGCCGGCACGCACGGCGCGAACTACGGAGCGAAGAAGGGCGGCGGCTACTACGCGTACGTCGCCAATCAGTGGTCGAACATGCTGGGCGTGCTCGACCCTGATCCGACCGGGGACGCCGACGCCGCCGACGCCGCCATCGTCGGCCGTGTCTTGCTGGCCAACGGCATGCCGGGCGGCCCGCGGGTCACCGACGGCGTCGGCGGGCAGGGCATCAAGCCTCTGCCCAACGTGTACGACGGCTGGGTTCAGGACACCGTCGCGGTGGCCGCCCAGACCGACCCAGAGGTCCAGGGCTGGATCGCGCAGCTGACCCGCTGCCAGAAGAACCCGTCGGCAGCGGGCTGCACGCCGGCCGGCCCCGGCCGCTAAGAAGCGCCGAGAGCGCTCCGAGCCCCTCGCGGCTCGGAGCGCTCTTGCTTCAAGAGTCAGACCACCAGAAGAAGCCGACCGTTCCCGGGCCCGCGTGCGTTCCGAGCACCGGGCCGAGCGTCGTCGCGAGCTCGATCGTCGCCCGCGGCCGCTGCGCCTCGACGAGTTTCGTCAGCGCGTCCAGTCGCTCGGGCGCATCGGCGTGCGCGATCCCGACGCGCAGGCCCGGCTCGTCCGTCGAGCTGCCGAGGAACGCCGTCTCGAACTCGTGGAACGCGCGCCGGTTGCCGCGCACGCGCTTCAGCGGCAGTACCTCGCCGTCCTCGAGCGTGAGGATCGGCTTGATGTGTAGGAGCTGTCCGGCCATGCCCCGCGCGCGGCCGATGCGGCCGCCCCTGGCCAGGAACTCGAGGGTGTCCAGGGTGAAGATCAGGTTCGCGTCTCGCTTGAACCGCCCGACGAGCCCGTCGATCTCCTCGTCGGTCGTCCCCGCCTCGAGCCGTCGCTGGATCGCGAGCCCGAGCAGCGCGATGCCCGCCGAGGCCGTCTCCGTGTCGACCACGCGCACCTTGCCGCCGGTCGCCTCCGCGGCCGTGCTCGCGCTCTGCCAGGTGCCGGACAGCTTGCGCGGAATATGGAGCGAGTAGACGCGCTCGTACGCGGTCAGCTCGTCATATGCGGCCGCGAAGTCAGAAGGTGTGGGCTGCGAGGTCGTGGGCAGCTCTTGCGCCTCGCGCAGGCGCGCATAGAACTCGGCGGGGCCGAGGTCGACGTAGTCGCGGTAGCTCTCGGCGCCGAAGCGCACGTAGAGCGGGACGACGCGCCAGTTTGGAAAGCGCTCTGCCGCGTCCGGGAAGTCGGCGGTGGAGTCGAGGACGATCGCTGTGTTCGAGCCGTCGAGCTGCAAGCCCGAGCGAGATTACTCGGCTGCGGGTGCGAGCTCACGCCCGGCGGCGCGGTGGATCGTGGCGACGATCTCGTCGAGGTGCTCGTCCTTCGTCAGGCAGGCGACCGCGCCGGCGGCGTAGAGGGCGTCGACCTCACGGAGGTTCGCCGAGGCGGTGAGGCAGACGACGGCGACGCCCGGGCACGATTCGAGGAGCGTCTTCGTCACCTGGACGCCGTCGAGCACCGGCAACCGGTAGTCCATGACGACCACGTCGGGCAAATGCTCGCGGCAGAGCTCGACGACCTGCGTGCCGTCGGCGGTCGACGCCACGACCTCGACGTCGGAACGCAAACCGAGGAGCAGTTCCAGGGCCTCGCGGAAGACGGCGTTGTCCTCGACGAGAGCAACGCGAACCGGGGGAGTCACGGTCTCACTGTACGCCGCTACTCGGCTGACAGCAGAAGCGGGTAATGGGGCTGCCCGCCCGGGTGCACCTCGAGCTCGATCTCCGGATGGCGCTCGGCGAGCCGTGCGAGCAGCGTGCCGAGCTCCGGCTCGTCGGCGCCGGTGAGCAGCGTCAGGACGTCACGCGGCTCGGCGAGCAGGCGTTCGACGACGGACGCGGCCACCGGATCGAAGGTCGTGCCGCCCGCCACCGGCTCGTCGCCGACCAGGCCGAGGTACGCACCCTTCGCGACCTCTAGGCCGTCCACGCTGACGCGCCGCGAGGCGACCGTCACGGCTCCCGTCGCCACATCGGCCAGCACGGCCTGCATCTCGGCCGCGTTTTCCTCCGCAGAGCGCGAACCGTCGAAGGCGATCATCGCCGCCAGGCCCGCCTGCAGCGAGCCGCTGTCCACGACCTGCACCGGCTTGCCCGCCAGACGCGCGGCCTGCTGTGCCGCGAGCACCACGTTCGGGTTGTTCGCGAGCACGACGGCCTCCGGCCCCCGCGTGCGCTCGACGCCGTCGAGCACGTCCTCGGTGGACGGGTTCATCGTCTCTCCGCCGTCGACGAGCGCGGCGGCACCGAGGCTCTCGAAGAGGCGGCGGTTGCCCTCGCCGGTGACGACCGCGACGACGTCCGTCGTCCGCTCGACCGCCTCGGCCTGTGTGCCCGAGAGCCGCTCCTCGCGCTGGGCGCTCTGCACCTGCATGTTCGCGATCTCGACGCGCTCGAGCACGCCGAGGTCGGTGCCGGCCCGCAGTGCCGCGCCGGGATCGTTCGTGTGCACGTGCACCTTCAGCGCCCGCTCGTCGCCGACGACGAGCAGCGAGTCGCCGAGGGGTACGAGCGCCTGCTCGAGCGCGCTGGAGTCGAGCCGCTCGCCGGCGACCACGTAGACCGTGCAGTACCGGTACCGCGAGACCTCCTGGTGGATCGCCTCGGCGCTCAGCGCCTCCGTCGCGGGCACCTCCGGCAGCGGCTCGCCGAGCAGGTGGGCACTGAGGCCGCGGAGGATGTCGACCAGGCCCGCCGCACCCGCGTCGACGACGCCCGCCTCCCGCAGGACGTCGAGCTGCTCCTGGGTGCGCGCGACGGCGTCGTCACCGTGCTCGACGAGCGCCGGCAGCAGCCCGGTGAGCTCGGGGTCGTCTCCGGCGCGCGCCTCGGCCTCCTCGGCCAGCGCGCGAACAACGGTCAGCATCGTCCCCTCGGCCGGCTCGCGCACGGCGCGGTAGGCCGCGTCCGAGGCGGAGCGCAAAGCCCGCGCGACGGCGGTTGCGTCGGGCTCGTCGGCCGAGCCGAGCACGTCGGCCGCTCCGCGGACGATCTGCGAGAGGATCACGCCCGAGTTCCCGCGCGCGCCGAGCAGGGCGGAATGCGCCACGAGCTCCGCGAGCTCGGCCCGGCCGTCGGCGCCGGCCTCCAGCGCCTCGACGACCGCGCGCACGGTGAGCAGCATGTTCGTGCCGGTGTCGCCGTCCGGCACCGGGTAGACGTTCAGATCGTCGAGCCGTGCCCGGTTGGCCTCGAGCGACGCTTCGGCGGCGCGTGCGAGGGCGACAACGGTCGCGTGATCCGTCACGGCCGGGCGTTTATATAAGACGGACGACCGGGCAGAGCCCGCTCGTCCTCTAGTCGGCACCGCAAGCGGCGCCTCAGCCGGTTAGAGAGCTTTCTCTACCTTGCCGGCCTTCAGGCAGCGCGTGCAGACATACGCGCGCGTCGGGCGGCCGCCCAGGAGGACGCGTACGCGCTGGAGGTTCGGCTCGAAGCGTCGCTTCGTGGCCACCATCGAGTGGCTCCGGTTGTGTCCGAAGGACGGCTTCTTGCCACAGACTGTGCAGACCTTGGCCATGGACGCGGCAGTGTAGCTAGCGGAGCGGTCCGGCCGCTTGTGCCCGCAGCTGCGAGAAGACGTCGGCCATCTCGAGCGCGCTCCGCACTGCGTCGCCCGCGCGGTCGACACGTGACTTCGCCTGCTCCCTGTTCTCCACGGTGAGCACGCCGAAGGACACCGGCACGCCGGTCTCGATCGCCGCCAGCTGCAGGCCGCTCGCAGCCTCCCCCGCCACGTAGTCGAAATGCGGCGTCTCGCCGCGGATGACGCAGCCGAGCGCGATGATGCAGGCGTAGCGGCGCGTCTTGGCGAGCGCCATCGCCGCCAGCGGCAGCTCGAACGCGCCGGGCACCGGCACGATCATGACCGCGTCCCGGGGCACTCCGACCTCGTCCAGCTCCGCGAGCGCCCGCTCGAGCAGCGCGTTCGTGATCTCGGCGTTGAAC
>JBKPFD010000203.1:0-5094 GCA_046729155.1 Actinomycetota bacterium | reverse complement strand
CGCCAAAGGACACCGGCACGCCGGTCTCGATCGCGGCCAGCTGAAGGCCGCTCGCGGCCTCGCCAGCCACGTAGTCGAAGTGCGGCGTCTCACCGCGGATGACGCAACCGAGCGCGATGATGCAGGCGTAGCGGCGCGTCTTCGCGAGCGCCATCGCGGCGAGCGGAAGCTCGAAGGCGCCCGGCACGGGGACGATCATGATCGCGTCGCGGGGCACGCCGATCTCATCCAGCTCGGCGAGCGCCCGCTCGAGAAGCGCGTTCGTGATCTCGGCGTTGAACTTGCTGACGACGACCGCGACGGCTCGCCGCCCGTCGACCGAACCGGCGAGGACGCTGTAGCCCTCGGGGACGCGTAGGTCGCCCTCGGCGTGCTCCGGCTCCGGCGCGCGCACCTTCGGCTCCTGCTCCTCGACGTCCGTGTCGGTCATCGGCGCGCTCGCGGAAGTCCCGGCAGTGGCCGAGGAACCTCCAGGTTCCGCCGGAGCCCCCTCGCCCGGTCCGCCATCGCGGGCAGGCGGCTCAGCCGCCGGCTCCGCCGGAGCAAGCTGGTTCAACCGGGCCTCGATCTCTTCGAGCCGGTCGCTCACTCGTCCTGGGGCTCCCGCTCGAAGCGCAGATCCTGGTGGTGGAGCCGGTGCCCGAGCTTGTCGCGCTTCGTCTCGAGGTAGCGCCGGTTCTCGGAGGTCGGCTTCGTCTCGATCGGCAGCTGCTCGACGACCGTGAGCCCGAAGCCCTCGATGCCGGTCAGCTTCTTCGGATTGTTCGTGAGGATGCGGATCGTCGTCAGCCCGAGGTCGGCCAGGATCTGGTTCCCGATCCCGTACTCCCGCGCATCGGCCGGCAGCCCGAGCTCGAGGTTCGCCTCGACCGTGTCGAGCCCCGCTTCCTGCAGCTCGTACGCGCGCAGCTTGTTCAGCAGCCCGATCCCTCGGCCCTCCTGCGTCATGTAGAGCAGGACGCCGCGCTCCTCCGCCGCAAGCCGCTCGAGCGCGAGCTCCAGCTGCTCGCCGCAATCGCAGCGCAGCGAGTGGAAGACGTCGCCGGTCAGGCACTCCGAGTGGACGCGCACGAGGACGTTCTCGGCGCCGTCGACCTCGCCGCGCACGAGCGCGACGTGATGCTTGCCCGTCAGCTTCTCGCGGAACGCGACCGCCGTGAAATCCCCGTAGGCCGTCGGCAGCTGCACCGTCGTCGTCCGCTCGACGAGCTTCTCAGTGCGGCGCCGGTACTCGATCAGGTCGGCGACGGTGATCAGCTTGAAGCCGTGCGTGTCGCAGTACTCGAGCAGGTCGGGGACGCGCGCCATCGTGCCGTCGTCCTTCATCACCTCGCAGACAACGCCGGCCGGATTGAGCCCGGCGAGCCGGGCCAGGTCGACCGCAGCCTCCGTCTGGCCGGCTCGGTTCAGGACACCGCCTTCACGGGCACGCAGCGGGAAGATGTGGCCGGGCCGGATGAGGTCGCCCGGGCCCTTCGTCGGGTCGATCGCGACCTGGATCGTGCGGGAGCGATCCTGTGCCGAGATACCCGTCGTCACGCCCTCGCGCGCCTCGATCGAGACGGTGAAGGCCGTCTGCAGGGGCGCCTCGTTGTTGTCGGCCATCTGGCGCAGGCCGAGCTCGTCGCAGCGCTCCTCGGTCAGACAGAGGCACACGAGCCCGCGCGCGTGGGTGGCCATGAAGTTGATCGCCTCGGGCGTCGCGAACTGGGCAGCGATCGTCAGGTCGCCCTCGTTCTCGCGGTCGGCTGCATCGACCACGACGACGAACTTGCCTTGCCGGACGTCTTCGATCGCGTCCTCGATCGCCGCGAAGGGGCTCGTCCTCGGGGCCGCTGTCTGCTCGGTTGCCATCGCGTCGAATCGTAACGAGGCCAACTCAGGACCGGCTGTCCACGAGCCGTTCGACGTACTTGGCCAGCACGTCGACCTCGAGGTTGACCTCGTCGCCGGGCGTGAGCGAACCGAGCGTCGTGTGCTCGAGCGTGTACGGGATGAGCGCGACGCAGAACGCGTCGTCGCGGAGCTCGGCGATCGTCAGCGCCGTGCCGGCGGCGGCGACGGAGCCCTTCTCGACGCAAAAGCGCAGAAGCTCCTCGGGCGCCTCGATCCACATGCGGCGGCCCTCGCCCTCCGGCTCGACGGACGCGACGCGGCCGACGCCGTCCACGTGGCCCTGGACGTAGTGGCCCCCTAGTGGGTCGCCGACCCGTAGCGCCGGCTCGAGGTTCACCTCGTCGCCCTCGGCGAGGCGGGCGAGCGTCGTCCGCCGAAGCGTCTCCGGGACGGCTTCGAAGGACATGCGCCCGTCGTCGACCCGGAGCGCCGTCAGGTCGCAGCCGTCGATCGAGACCGAGTCGCTCGGCTTCGTGCGGGCCGCCGTCTGCGGGCCTTCGATCTCGAGCCGCAGGCCATTGTCGTCGCCGTCGACCGCGACGATCCGGCCCCGCTCGAGCACGATCCCCGTGAACACGGGGAGAACGTTACTCCCCGAGTGCGAGCACCTCGATCGTCTCGCGGGCCACCATCTCGACGTGACCGCGCTCGCCGGGCTCGACCTTGTCGAGCTCCTCGGCGAGCTCGCGGACGGCATCGGCCTGCCCGGACGACAGGCCGGCCGTGCCGTTCTCCTCGAGCGTCTGCTGCAGCTCGGCGTTGCCGATGTGACGCGCGAGCCAGTGCGAGATCGCCGAGATGAGGCGATCTTCCGTGCGCAGCTTCGTGTCAGGGCTCGTGGACATAGGCCGTCAGAAGAACATCTTCACCGACTCGGCGTGCCGCCAAACGCCGTAGCGGCACCGGCTCGGGCAGCGACTGGAGCAGGCGCGGGCCCATGCCGGATAGCTTCGGCGCGACGAAGAGCACCAGCTTGTCGATCAGGCCGGCGCGGAGGAAGGAGCTCGCGAGCGTCGCGCCGCCCTCGAGCAGGAGCGACTGGACGTTCTCCTCGGCGAGCGCGCGCAACTCGGCCTGGAGCTCGCCGGAACGCAGCTCGAGCTCCGAGCCCTCGGGAAGCGGACCGCGCCCGAAGGCGAGGCGGCGCGGCTGGCGGACGGCGTCGACGCCGCGCGCGTCGAGCCGCGGGTCGTCGGCACGGACCGTGCCCATGCCGACGGCAACGGCGTCCGACGCGGCGCGGAGCTCGTGGACGAGGCGCCTGCTCTCCTCGCCCGAGACCCAGCGCTCTCCCGGGACGGTCATCCGCACGTCGAGCGTCACCGCCGCCTTGTACGTCACGAACGGCCTCCGCTCGCGCGCCCAGGTCAGCCACGCCTCGTTCTGCTGCCGGGCTTCCCAGGCCTCGAGCACCTCGACCTCCACGCCAGCGTCTCGAAGCGCGGACACGCCGTCCTGCGTCGGGTCGCCCGCACCGACGACGACCTTCGCGACGCCGGCTTCGACGAGGGCCTGCGCGCACGGCGGCGTCGATCCGTGCCGCGAGCACGGCTCGAGCGTCACGTAGACGGTTGCGCCTTTTGCACGGTCTCCAGCTTGCTCTAGAGCGCGAGTCTCCGCGTGCGGCTCGCCCTTGCGCTCGTGCCAGCTCTCGCCGACGACCTCGCCGTCGCGGACGACGACTGTGCCGACGACGGGGTTCGGATGTGTCGTGCCTCGCCCCCGCTCGGCGAGCTCCAGGGCCCGTTCGAGGAAGCTCACTGCAGCGTCTGCACGAGCCGGCGGTAGGCGCGGGTGATGTCCTCGTGCTTGAAGACGCTCGAGCCCGCGACGAGGAGGTCGGCGCCGGCGTCCCTCAGCTCGCGGACGTTGTCCGGCCCGACGCCTCCGTCGACCTGGATGTGCATGCCCGGCGGGACGAGCCCGCGCAGCTCGTGCACGCGGCCGATCGCCTCGGGCATGAACGGCTGCCCGGAGTAGCCCGGATGGATGCTCATGCAGAGGACGAGGTCGACGCCCTCGGCTGCGGCGGCCACGTCCGCCGGGGCCGTCTCGGGATTGAATGCGAGGCCGACGCCCAGCTCGAGCTCACGCGCCTGGCGAACGGTGCCGGCGACGTCGTCGACCGCCTCGTAGTGAAACGTGACGCTGTCGCCGCCCGCCTCGGCGATCGCCCGGAAGTGCTTCGTCGGGTTCTCGACCATGAGATGGCAGTCGAGCACCCCGCCTAGGCGGTGCACGAGCGGCGAGATCGAGTCGAGCACGATCGGGCCGATCGTGATCGGCTCGACGAAATGCCCGTCGCCGACGTCGAACTGGAAGATCCGCGCGCCCGCGCGTAGGAGCGTCTCGAGCTGCTCGCCGAGCCGCGAGAAATCGGCGGCATAGATCGACGGCTCGATCTCGACGGTGCGTACCCAGTCGTTCCACCCCATCGCGTTAGGTTCTCAGGCCGCCCGCGGCACCGCTTGCGGTGCCGCCGTCAGGCCGCGCGGGCTTTGCTCGTGCGGCCGTCTGCAATGGCCGATCGATCCGCTCTTGGTCAGCGGAGACCACGAACGTATTCGGCACCGGTCATGCGCGTACGTCCCTCGGGCTGCACCTCGAGCAGCTCGATGCCGTCGACCGTCAGCGCCGAGTCGTCCGCGGCCGGCCGCGCGCGCCAGACGGTCAGCGTGCGGCCGTCCACGACGCCACGTGCCCCCACGTGCGGCGAGAGGGCTCGGATGCGATTCAGGAGCTCTTCGGGCGGTCGGCTCCAGTCGAGCTCGCGGTCGGCCGCCGTCAGCCGCTCGGCGTACGTCGCGCCTTCGTCCGACTGCGGCTCGAAGGAGGGCTCTCCGGCAAGAACGTCGTCGAGCAGGTCCGCCGCCAGCTCGGCGGCGCGCGCGTAGACCGCGCCCGCGTCGTCCTCAGGCTCGATCGCGAACGCGCGCTGGGCGGCGATCGGGCCGGCGTCGAGCTCGGCAGTCGTGCGGTGGATCGTGACGCCCGTCTCGGTGTCCCCGGCCATGAGGGCGCGCTCGACGGGAGCGGCGCCGCGCCAGCGCGGGAGCAGCGACGGATGGACGTTCAACCAGAGCGTCCGGACGAGCAGGCTCTCGGGAATCAGCGCGCCGTAGGCGACGACGACCATGGCGTCGACGTCGCCGACCTCGACCGACTCGTCGAGCCGCTCCGGCTGCCGCCCCGCGATGC
>JBKPFD010000202.1:0-10595 GCA_046729155.1 Actinomycetota bacterium | reverse complement strand
GAGCCCGAGAGCGCGCCGACAAGCTGCGCCCGTAGAGTCTCGGTCGGCGGCAGCTTCGCAAGCCGCTTGACGTCGTCGGCCGCGATCTCGGCGCCGTCGAGCAGGCCGCCCTTGATGACGAGCACCTCCGACTTGGCGGCGTCGTCGAGCGCCTTGGCGACGGCAACCGGGTCGCCGTCCGTCTCGAGGAACGCGATCGCGGTCGGCCCCTCGAGCAGGGCGAGCAGCGTGTCGACGCCGGCCGACTCCGCGGCACGCTTCGTCAGCGTGTTCTTGACGACCGAGAAGCGCGCCCCGTGCTCGAGCAGCTTCGTCCGCAGCTCGTCGATCTCGCTGACCGAGAGGCCACGGTAGTCCGCGACGATCATCGTCTCCGTGCCCTTGAGCCGCTCGGTGAGCTCGGCGACCAGGCGCTCCTTGTCAGATCTCTGCATCGAATCACCTCCTGTAACGAATCGGGCCCGCCGACAGGCGGACCCAGACGAAAGAGGTGACCTCTTCGCTCGGCCGCGCCTGCGCTGGGCTTCCGCTCTCGGATCGAGAGCCGCCAGCGGTCTTCGGCGACGGGCGTTTTCTACGCGGTTACGGCTTCTGCCGGCTGTTCCTCCAGCTCTTCGACGATTCCTCGGGTCTTGCCGGGGTCGAGACGGATGCCCGGCCCCATCGTCGTCGTCAGGGTAACGGACCGGATGTAGCGGCCCTTCGCAGCGGCCGGCTTCGCGCGCACGATCTCCTCGATCAGCATCGCGTAGTTCTCGGCGAGCTGCCGCTCGTCGAAGCTCTTCTTGCCGATCGTGACGTGGACGTTGGCGCCGCGGTCGGTGCGGTACTCGAGCTTGCCGGCCTTCGCCTCGCTGACGGCCTTGCCCACGTCCATCGTCACCGTGCCCGTCTTCGGGTTCGGCATCTTCCCGCGCGGGCCGAGGATGCGGCCCAGCTTCCCGACGACGCTCATCTGGTCGGGCGTCGCGACGGCGACGTCGAAGTCGTCGAAGCCCTCCTCGATCTGCTTCGCGAGGTCGGCGGTGCCCACGACGTCGGCGCCCGCGTCTTGCGCCTCTTTGGCCTTCTCGCCCTCCGCGAAGACGGCGACACGCGCCTCGCGGCCGGTGCCGTGCGGGAGCATCAGGGTGCCGCGCAGCTGCTGCTCGGCATGGCGGACGTTGAGACCGAGGTTGAAGTGCGCCTCGACGGTCTCGTCGAACTTCGACTCCGGAAAGCTCTTCAGGAGCCTGATCGCCTGCGCGGGCGAGTAGAGCTCCTCGCGGTCGAAGGACGCGCGAGCGTTGCGGTAGTTCTTCCCGTGCTGGCTCATAGGTCGGTCTCCACTCCCATCGAGCGCGCGGTTCCGGCGACGACCTTCATCGCCTGCTCGACGTCGCGCGCGTTCAGGTCTGGCATCTTCGTCTCGGCGATCTGGCGCACCTGGTCACGAGTGAGGCGCCCGACCTTCTCGCGGTTCGGCTCGCCCGATCCCTTCTCGATGCGCAAGGCCTCCTTGATCAGCACCGCGGCCGGCGGTGTCTTCGTGATGAAGTCGAACGACCGGTCCTCGTAGACCGTGATCTCGACCGGGATGATGCGGCCGTTCTCCTGCGCGGTCTGCGCGTTGAAGGCCTTGCAGAACTCCATGATGTTCACGCCGTGCTGGCCGAGCGCAGGACCGACCGGCGGTGCCGTGTTCGCCTGCCCACCCGGGATCTGCAGCTTGATGAGTGTCAGGACCTTCTTGGCCATCAGTCGATCTTCTTCACCATCCCGAACTCGAGCTCCACCGGCACCTGACGCTCGAAGATGTTCACGAGCACCTTCAGCTTCTGCTGGTCTGGGTTGACGTCGACGACCTCGCCGTCGAAGTCCGCCAGGTGGCCGGACGTGATCTTTACGGACTCGCCCAGCTGAAACTCGATCTGCGCTCGCGGGCGCTCGCCCAGCGTCGCGCCGGTGCGCAGGATGCGGTCGACCTCGGGCTGCGACAGGGGGACCGGCGTCGCGCCGGCGCCGACGAAGCCCGTCACGCCGGGCGTGTTCTTGACCACCGACCACGCGTCGTCGTTGAGGTCCATGTTCACGAGCACGTAGCCCGGCAGCACGCGCTTCTCGGACTGCACCTTCTGGCCGTCCTTCGTCTCGATCACCTGCTCGGTCGGCACGACCACGCGGCGGAAGCGAGGCCCCTGGTTCATCGAGACGATCCGGTGCTCGAGGTTGGCCTTGACCTTGTTCTCGTGGCCCGAGTAGGTGTTGATCACGTACCAGCGGAACATGGGCTACCCAAGCAAGATGTCACGAACGAACGGCTTGAAGGCGAGGTCGGCGAGCCAGAGGTAGGCGCCGACGATCGCGCAGGCGATGATCACGACGATCGTGCCCTGCATGACCTGGCTCTGGCCGGGCCACTCGACCTTCTTCAGCTCGGCCCAGGACTCGCCGACGAAGCGCCTGAAGCCGCCGCCGGGCACGCGGCGCGCGCCGGTCTGCGGCTTCGGTGCCTGCGCGGCCGGGCGGACTTGTTGTTGACGCGCGCGCGCGCGCGTAGCGACACCCGGCTGCTGCTCACCGCCGTCCTGCTTGCGCTCGCGGCGCTTCGCGCGCCGCTTCTGGCGGGTGCTCCTGGCCATTAGCGCGTCTCCCTATGTGCCGTGTGGCGGCCGCACCAACGGCAGTACTTGCGCAGCTCGATGCGGTCGGGCGTGTTCCGCTTCGACTTCGAGCTCTGGTAGTTGCGGCGCTTGCAGTCGTTGCAGGCGAGCGTGATGACGTTGCGTACTCCGGTTGCCATTCGTTCCTTCTTACTCTACGAGGAGGTAGCGGCGGGAGGACTCGAACCTCCGACACGCGGATTATGATTCCGCTGCTCTAACCAACTGAGCTACGCCGCCGAGCCCGTCGAAGATTAGCAGCGATTCCGTGACCGCCATCGAGCCGTGCCTGCGTTGCTCCGCACCGATGGAGTGGCGACACGGGACGTGGCAATGCCCTCGATGTCGCTTCAAGCTCGGATGCTGCGAGGGCGTGCCGCAGACCTGCGCCGAGCCTATCTCTGCTTCAGCAGGGCGCGGTCGAAAAAGGCCGTAACGCGCCGCTCGTACTCCACGGGCCGCGTGTCGATCCCGCCGATGTGACCGGCGCCGGGGACTTCCCAGATCTGCCAGTTCTCGGGCTCGCCCGCGGAACGTAGATAGACGTCGTTCAAGTTCTCACCGTCCGCATGTATGAGGAAGACGGGGCGCGGAGGTATGTCCTTGACCAGCTCCTTGAGGCTCTCGGGTGGCATGGCGTTCGAGAAAACTGCCGTCGAGACGGACGTCATCACGAAATACGGAGCTCCGATCCACGTCGCGGCCCCAGGCGTCGCCAGATCTTCCTTGTAAGTGCGCCCACCGGCGCCTTCGGAGACGACGGCTCTGAGTCGGTCGTTGTGAGCGGCCGTCTCGAGGAGCATCTCGCCGCCCACGGACAGTCCGAGGCCGCCGATCCGGTCGGCATCGACGTCGGGCCGGCCGGCGAGAAAAGCCAGCGCCGCGTCGACGTCCTTCTCGTCGTCCCAGCCGAAGGCGTTCGGATCGCCTTCGCTGGCGCCGGTGCCGCGATTGTCGAGGAGCAGCACGCCGTAGCCGTGGCGAATCAGGTTGCGGGCGTGATGCTGCTTACCGCCGCTCCGGCCCGGGAAGACAAGGACCGCGGCTCGGTTGCGCGAGGGCACGTACCAACCCTCGAGCCGGAGGCCGTCACTCGTTTTCAGCGTGACCTCCTCGTGTGCGCGCCCGAGGGTCGGCTCGCTGACGGCCGAGCGCGGCCGATGCGTCGCGTAGTAGCCGAGGGCCGCTCCGCCGACCACCTGCACGGCAACGAGGAAGCCGGCGATCCCGATCAAGGCTCGCCGTGAGTACCGCCAGGCCTTTCGGTCGAGCTTCCGGCTCCGCCAGAGGGTGACCGACCCGAGCCCGACGAGAACGCCTCCGGCCAGGACGCCGAGGATTCCGGTGTAGTCGTCGCCGGAAGGGCCTTCGCCAATCGCGTGCAGCCCCGAGGTGGCGATTCCGGAGACGAGGGCGAAGAGGCCGACGAAGATCGCCCAGGCCGCCCGAGCCCCGGCACGCATGCGTGGATAGAGCCATCCGAGTAGCGCGAGCAGGGCGATCGGGGCGAAGCCGCTGACCAGGTGGTCGCCGACCGAAGTGCCTGGCTCTGGCTGGAAGAAGGCGACGTCGGCGTAGTGCAGGCCGATCGCGGCGAGCGCGACGCGGGCGATCGCCGTCTCCCGGCGGAGTGCCAGAGCACTGGTCCCCGCGGCGCTACGACCTGCTGCTCGCGTTCCGGCGATCGCCGACATGCGGTCACCTTCCTTTCAGCAGCGTGCGGTCGAAGAACCCGACGACCCGCCGCTCGTATTCGTCCGGGGCGGCGTTGATTGCGCCGACGTGCGTGCCAGGCGCCGACCAGAGCTCCTTCGGGCCCTTCGCTGCGTCGTAGTACTGACGACTGAGCTCCTCGCCGCCCTGCCCCTTCTCCGAGTAGATGACAAGGAGCGGCTCGGAGATCTCCGCGCTGAGCTCAGTGAGGGCCCGTGGCGGAAGGTCGCTCGCGAAGACGGCCGTTCCGACCGTCGCGATCGCGGAGATCTCGGTCACGGGCACCTTCACGGCGCCGGGGTGGTGAACAGCCTCTCGAACGGAGCGAATCCCTGCGCCCTCGGACACGATCGCGTCGAAGTCGTCGCCTTCCGCAGCCGCCTGGAGCAACAACTCGCCGCCGACGGAGAGGCCGATCGCACCGATGCGATCCGGGTCGACGTCCGCTCGGCTCTCCAGATACGTGATCGCACCCTTCAGGTCGCGCGTGCCCTGCCACCCGTACTGATTCGGGTCCCCCTCGCTCTCGCCCTCACCACGCCGGTCGAAGAGCAGGACGCCGTAGCCGTGGCGGGCGAGCATCCTCGCCGGCTTCCGCGAGCCCTTTCGGCCGGGGAACGAGACGACGGTCGCACCGTTCTTCGAGGGCACGAACCACCCCTCGAGTCGCAGCCCATCGCTTGAAGTGAAGGCGATCTCTTCGAACGGCGTGCCGAGCTGCGGGGTCGGGACGTAGGCGCGGGCCGAGTGAGTGGAGACGTACGACTCGGCGAGCGGATAAAGGCCGAAGACCAGGCCGATTGCCACGCCGACCGCCAAGGCCACACGCCTCGCGTAACGCCGAACGAAGCTCCCGCCCTTACGTGACTTCCAGAGCGTGACGAGGCCGACCCCGACCAGGAGCAAACCGGCGGGGATCGCCAGGAGCCCGGTGTAGTCATCTCCGGAGGGTCCGTCCTCGCGCGTGTAGTAGCCCGCCTCGCCGGCGCCCATCACGACCGTGAAGAGCCCGACGAAGACGGCGAGCGTTCCGCGGAGGCCCGGCCGAAGGCGTGGGTAGGCCCAGGCCAGGATGACGAAGAAGGCCACCTGCACCAGACCACCTGCCAGGTGGTCAGCAGCCGACGTGTCCGGCTCGGGCTGGAGGAAGTTGTCGTCGACGACGTGGAGCGCCGCCAGTCCGAGCGCCAGGCGAGCGAGGCCGACCTCGGTGCCGAGGGCTGCCGCGGCGCGCGTCGCGGCAGCCCTTCTCAATACGGCGGACGGATGAGCCTGGGTCGACACCGTCGGCCCCCGATGAAGGCCGCCCCTCGGCCTCCGGCGGGTCGACCGGCGGCGCCTCCGGCCTCTTCTCGTGCTCCAGCCGCGGCAGCCATTCGAGCCACTTCGGGAGGTACCAGTTCCAGTCGCCGAGCAGCTTCATGGTCGCCGGCAGCAGCACTGCGCGGACGATGGTGGCGTCGATCAGCACGGCGGCCGCGAGCCCGACTCCGAACTGCTTGAGGAAGATCAGCGGCAGCGAGCCGAAGATCGAGAAGACGCCGACCATCACGATCGCGGCACTCGTCACGACGCCGGCGGTGACCTTAATGCCGTGCGCGACGGCATCCTCCGTCGCCATCCCCAGGTCGTGGCCCTCGCGCACGCGGCTGAGAATGAACACGTGGTAGTCCATCGACAGGCCGAAGAGGATCACGAACAGGAAGACGGGCAGGAAGGCGACGATCCCGCCCGTGTAGTCGAAGTCGAGCAGACCTTTCGCGAACCCGTGCTGGAAGATGAGCACGACGACGCCGTACGCGGCCGCGACCGAGAGCAGGTTCATCACGATCGTCTTCGCCGCGATCACCAGCGAGCGGAAGGTGAGCAGCATGAGTAGGAACGCGAGCGTGAGGACGAACGCGAAGACGATCGGCGCCGACGACTTCATCTGGCTGTTGAAATCCTCGGACTCGGCCGTGAAGCCCGCCACGCCGTAGTCGTCGATCGAATCGACGAGCCCTAGCGTGTTCGGCAGGATCTCCTCGCGCATCGTCCGCAACGCCGCGATCGACTCGGAATCTGTGCCCTCCCCGTCGATCGGGACCGTGACGTCGGCGACCGTGCCCGCCTCGTTGTAGTCGACGAGTATCGGCTCGTGCATGATCCCGCTGTCGATCGAGCGCCAGCTGAGCTGTCCGATCGCCTCTCGGATCTCGGGCGCCTTGACGTCGTTGCTCCGGATGATGACCTCGAGCGGGATCTCACCGCCCGGGAAAGCCGTTTGCATCTTGTCGTAGGCCTGCATCACCTTCAACGACTTCGGGTACGCGTCGGGCCCGGGATTGACGGTTCGTATCTGGAGCGCCACGAGCCCGAGTGCGACGAGGACGCCGCCCGAGAGCACGACTGAGATCACCGGATGACGCAACACGGGACCCAGAATCGCGCTCCAGATGCGGCCCTCGCCGTCTTTGCGCTGGAGGCGGCCAATGAACGGAACATGCCCGCGCTCTACTCCGTCACCCAGTTTCGAGAGCAGGGCCGGCAGGACGGTCAGCGATCCGGCCACGGCCACTGCGACGACGAGTATCGTCGCCATCGCGATCCCCATGAACGTCTTGTCGCCCGTGAAGAACATACCGGCCATCGCGATCATCACCGTGAACCCGGAGATGAGTACCGACCGCCCTGAGGTTGCCTCCGCTACTTCGAGCGACGCCTGCTCGCTCCGCCCGGCTGCACGCTCCTCGCGCTCGCGTTTCAAGTAGAACATCGAGTAGTCGACTCCGACCGCGAGCCCGATCAGGAGCACGACCGCGATGATGGTCTCCGTTTCGACCGGCAGCAACTGGCTCGCAAAAGCGACAAGCCCGAGCGCGCCGAGCACGGCCGTAAGCGCAAGCAGAAGCGGAATGCCTGCGGCAACCAGGGCACCGAATGCGACGATCAGAATCGCCAGCGTGAGCGGGATCGAGAGGAATCCAGCCCGCTGGAGATCCTTGGTGAAGCCCTCGTTGAACTCCTTCTCGGAGCTTGCGTCACCGAATTGCGCGACGACGAACTGCGGGTGCGCCGCCTGCGCCCTCTCGACAGTGTCGAGGATGGGCTGAACCCTGTCGGGGGCGTCGTCGGGGTCGCCCGCGACCTGGAAGTCGATCAGCACCGAGCGGCCGTCCGGTGAGACGAGGTTGAAGTTCTCTTCCTCGAGCGGAGAGCGGATTGCCGTTACGTCCTCCGTGGCCTTCAGCCGTCGGACGACGTCGGCCACGGTGACCTTGAACTGCGCGTCCCGGGCAGTCAGAGACGACGACTGGATGAGGACGCGCTCGCCGGCGGGCTGCTCCCACTCGTCGTCGAGGATCCCGGCCATACGTCCGGACTCACCCGCGCCGGCGTCCGCAGGGTCGAGCTCCTTCATGCCGACGACGTACATGCCGAGATAGAACGACACGGCGACGAACGCGAGCCAGCCGAAAATGGCGATCTTCCGATGACGGGCGCTCCACCGGCCCATTCGGGCAGCGAGGTTGCGGGACTGGGTCATGTGAGAGCCTCCTCCCGGTCGCTCAGCGGGCCGAGTCTTACAAGGAACAACCTACCGGTGTATAGGCCGAAAGTCCTATTTACGGGGACCGGAGGTCCTAGGACGCCAGGCGCACGAGTGCCGTCGAAACCGCGGCGGGATGGGGCGTGCCCCGTCCCGGTAGCTACGCCTCGTCGTCGACCCAGTCGCGGGTGATGTAGAGCCAGAACGCGAGGCCCGCGTACGGTCCGTAGCGGCGGAAGCGCCGCTCGATCGTCGTGTCCTTGGCCCGCTTTGCGCCCGCGACGCGCAGATACTTCGGCCGCGACCACGAGTCGAGGATGAGCCGCGAGTAGCGGCCGGCCAGCATCATGATGTGCGCCGCCGCGTACGGGCCGACGCCGGGCAGGGCGAGGAGCTGCGCGGCGAGCTCCTCGTCGGGGAGCTCCTCGGCGTCCGCGCGCCCGAGCGCCTCGAGGTCGAGCTCGCCTGACGCGACGGAGGCGGCGAGCGAACGGAGATAAGCGCCGCGATACCCGGCGCGCGCCACATCGCGATAGAAGTCGTCGCCGGCCTCGGCCATCGCCCCTGGAGTCGGAAACGCGCGGCCGAAGGCACCGGGCTTGGAGCCGGCGGCAGGACGACCGAGATGCTCGACTATGGCGCTGACCATGCGCACGGTCGCCGACCACGTGCAGTTCGTCGTGCAGATCGTCTTGACCACGTCTTCGAAGAGCGTCGGGCTGCGCATCATCCGGCCGGCGCCGCTCGTTACCCACGCGAGTTCGGGATCCGCCGCGGCCGCCGCGTAGAAGGGCGAGAGATCCTCGTCGAGCCGAAGCACGTGCTTGACGCTTTCGAGCAGCTGCGTTCGCGCTGCGGCGGCGGGCTTCGGGCCGAGCACCTCCATGCGTCCGTGGCCGGTCCGCCCGGCCGAGACGCGCACAGTCCGCGGGCGACCACGAGCGAGCGGCAGCGTGAGCTCGAGCGTCCGCGCGTCCTCGTCGATCGAGTTCGGCGGCAGGTCGGCCACTCCGTGCGAGGCGATCGTGCGCCAGAGGTCGACCGGTTCGCCGCCGGCGCCGACAAGTCGGAACTCTGACGTTGCCGCCATTCCCCGCTGAGTACAACGCATCGGCTGCCGCTCGCATTCGCGCCAATAGAGTCGTTCCGTGGCGATCCTCGGGGTCGACGTCGGAGGCACGTTCACGGACGCGGTCCTCGTCGCCGACGGGCGGCTGACGACGGCCAAGGTGCCGACCGCTGCGCGCCAGGACCGATCCGTCGTGGCGGCCGCGAAGGCGCTCGGCGTCGAGGGCGTCCAGCGGTTCACGCACGGGACGACCGTGGCCACGAACGCGCTGCTCGAGCGCAAGGGCGCGCGCACGGCGTTCGTGGCGACGGGCGGGTTCGAGCATCTGCTCCATCTGCGCCGCCAGACGCGGGCCCACCTGTACCGGCTCTGCGCGCACCATCCGGAGCCGCTCGTCCCGCTCGAGCGCTCGTACGGCGTGCGCGAGCGGACGCTCCCGGAGGGGGTGCTCGAGCCCCTCGACCTCGGCTCGCTGCCGGAGATCGATGCCGAGGCCGTCGCGGTATGCCTCCTCTTCGCGTTCAGGGACCCGGCGCACGAGCGGGCCGTCGCCGACGAGCTGCGCCGCCGCCTCCCTGACGCGCACGTCGTCGCGTCGCACGAGGTCGCGCCGGAGTTCAGGGAGTACGAGCGGGCCTCGACGACGGCGGTCGACGCGTACCTCGGGCCGGTCGTCGCGCGCTACCTGGCCGCGCTCGCGGAGAGCTGCGTCGCCACCGGGTTGCCCGAGCCGCTCGTGATGCGCTCTTCGGGCGGCGTCGCGACGCTCGCGGAGGCTGCGGCGCATGCGTCGTGGGCGCTTCTCTCGGGGCCGGCCGCTGGCGTCGTCGGCGCGTCGCTTGTCGCCAGGCTGGCCGGCGTCGAGAACGCGATCTCGCTCGACATGGGCGGCACGTCGACCGACGTCTGCCTGATCGCGGGTCGTGCGGCCGAGCGCAGCGTCGAGCGTGCCGTCGGGGGCTTTCCCGTGCGCCTCCCGAGCGTCGACCTGCACACGGTCGGCGCAGGCGGCGGCTCGATCGCGCGCGTCGACGCGGGCGAGGCGCTGCGCGTAGGCCCGGAGAGCGCAGGAGCACAGCCGGGGCCCGCTTGCTACGGAAAAGGCGGCACCGAGCCGACGGTGACGGACGCGAACCTCGTGCTCGGCCGCCTGCCGGGGACGCTCGCGGGCGGCATCGAGCTCGATCGCGCCGCGGCGGAGCGCGCGCTCGGCCGGATCGACCCGGAGGCGGTTGTCTCGGTCGTCAACGCCGAGATGATCCGGGCGCTCCGTGTCGTCTCCGTCGAGCGCGGACACGACCCGCGCGAGTTCGCGCTCGTCGCGTTCGGCGGCGCAGGCCCGCTGCACGCGTGTGAGCTCGCCGAGGAGCTCGAGATCCCGACCGTGCTCGTCCCGGAGGCGGCGGGTGTCCTTTCCGCGCTCGGCCTCGCCGCGAGCGACGAGCGCCGGGACCGGGTGCGGGCTTACGTCATGCCGCTCGAGGAGGCGGGCGAGCTCCCGGCCGAGGGCGAAGCCGACCTGCGCTACGAGGGGCAGTCGTTCGAGCTGACCGTGCCGCTCGGGCCCGGTCTCGCGGAGTCGTTCCATCGCGCGCACGAGGACCGGTACGGCTACGCGGACAGGGCGCGCGCGATCGAGCTC
>JBKPFD010000201.1:0-3206 GCA_046729155.1 Actinomycetota bacterium | reverse complement strand
CTCGAGCCGGAGCCCGCGGGTACCGGGGAGCCGACACGAGGGGACACGTGCCACGTCGACGTCGCCGACCGGCAGGGCAACCTCGTCTCGGCGACTCCGAGCGGCGGCTGGCTCCACGGCTCGCCGGTGATCCCAGACCTGGGGTTCCCCCTCGGCACCCGGGCGCAGATGTTCTGGCTGACCGAAGGGCTGCCGAGCTCGCTCGAGCCGGGCAAGCGCCCGCGGACGACCTTGAGCCCGTCGCTCGCCCTCCGCGACGGCGAGCCGTACCTCGCCTTCGGGACGCCCGGCGGCGACCAGCAGGACCAGTGGCAGCTCGTGTTCTTCCTCGGGCACGCCCTGTTCGGCCTCGACTTGCAGGCGGCGATCGACGCACCGACCTTCCACACAAATCACTTCCCGAGCTCGTTCTATCCGCGGGCGGCGAGACCTCGGGAGGTGGAGCTCGAGGCGCGCTTCCCGCCGGAGGCGGCCGCCGAGCTGCGGGCGCGCGGCCACGAGGTTGTCCTCACCGACCCCTGGTCGCTCGGGCGCCTGAGCGCAGTCGGTCGAGAGCCGAGCGGGGTTCTGAAAGCGGCGGCGAACCCGCGCGGCATGCAGGGCTACGCGGTCGGGCGCTGATCTCGCACCAGCGCACCTGGCAGGAGGAACGGCGCGAGCGGGAAGGGCTTAGTCGGGAGTTTGCGGCGCAGCCTGGGGCGGAGCGGTGATCTCAACCATTCGCGCGTCGGCCTTCCTGATTTGCGCAGCGGTGAAGCCCTCCCCATACTTGGAGACATAGTCGCTGCCTGACCGCATCGGATCCTCGCGCCCGGACGACTCCCGTCCGCGGGCTTACGATGCGCCGATGGAGCCGCTCTACACGCCCAAGGACGTCGAGCCGCGCTGGCAGCGCACCTGGGAGGAAGAAGGTCTCTACAACGCGGAGCCCGACCGCGAGGGCGAGACGTTCGTGGTCATGCACCCGCCGCCGAACATCTCGGGGTCGCTCACGATCGGGCACTGCCTGCAGCTGTCGCTCGAGGACGCGCTCGTGCGCTGGCATCGGATGCGCGGCTTCAACGCGCTCTTCCAGCCAGGCTACGACCACGCGGGAATCTCGACCTGGGCTGCGATCGGCCGGGAGCTCGCCAAGGAGGGGAAGACGCAGAAGGAGCTCGGGCGGGAGGACTTCGAGACATATGCGTGGGCGTGGCTCGAGCGCTACGGGGGCACGATCATGAGCCAGTTCCGGCTCCTCGGTGCATCGCTCGACTACCGCCGCGAGCGCTTCACGATGGACCCCGGGTACTACGCGGCTGTCATCCGGTGGTTCGTCCACCTCTACCGGAAGGGCTGGATCTACCGCGGGAACCGGATCGTCAACTGGTGCCCGAAGGACGAGACGGCGCTCTCGGATCTCGAGGTCGAGCACGAGGAGGCCGACGACACCATCTTCTACATCCGCTACCCGCTGACGGACGGTTCCGGTCACGTGACGATCGCGACCGTGCGGCCGGCGACGATCCTGGCCGACGTCGCCGTCGCGGTCCACCCTGACGACGAGCGCTACCGAGACCTGGTCGGCAAGGAGGCCATCGTGCCGTTCGTCGAGCGCCGCGTGCCGATCATCGCGGACGAGCGAGTCCAGCCAGAGTTCGGCACGGGGGCGCTCAAGGTGACGCCCGGACACGATCCGACGGACTTCGAGATCGGGCGCGACCACGGGCTGCCGGAGCTGGCCGTCGTAGGCCTCGACGGGCTCATGAACCACGAGGCCGGGGAGCTCGCCGGTCTCCCTCAGAACGAGGCCGGTAGACGCGTCCTCGCCTGGGCCGAGGAGCGTGGCTTGCTCGAGCGACAGGAGCCTTATCGCCATTCCATCGGGACCTGCCAGCGGTGCGGGACCCAGGTCGAGCCGCTGATCATGCTCCAGTGGTGGTGCGCGATGGAGGAGCTCGCGAAGCCGGCCGTGGCGGCGATTCGCGAGGGGCGTGTGGAGTTCACGCCGCCGCGGTTCGCGCGCGTGTGCCTCGACTGGCTCGAGAACGTCCGCCCGTGGTGCATCTCGCGGCAGATCTGGTGGGGGCACCGAATCCCCGTGTGGTACTGCCCGAACGGGCACGTGACGGTTGCCGAGACACAGCCGCAGGCGTGTGACGAGTGCGGCTCGACGGAGCTGCGCCAGGAGGAGGACGTGCTCGACACATGGTTCTCGTCGGCGCTCTACCCGTTCGCGACGCTCGGCTGGCCAGAGGAGACGCCCGAGTTAGAGGCCTTCTACCCCGGCGACGTACTGACGACCGCGCGAGACATCATCTTCCTCTGGGTCGCGCGCATGATCTTCGCCGGTCTCGAGCTGATCGGCGAGGAGCCGTTCCACGACGTCGTCATCCACTCGATGCTCCTCAACCCGGAGGGGCGCCGGATGTCGCGGACCCTCGGCACCGGCGTCGACCCCGAGGACGCACTCGAGCCGTACGGCGCGGACGCGATGCGGTACGGCCTGCTCAAGGTCACGTCGAGTCAGGACCCGCGTCTGTCGTTCGGCTCGATGGAAGAGGGTCGGAAGCTCGCGATCAAGCTCTGGAACGTTTCGCGACTCCTGCTGGAGAACGCCGGCGACGCGACCCCCGACCCGCGTCCGCGAGACGTCGAGGAGCGATGGATCCTGGCCAGACTCGACGCTGGCCGGGCGGAGCTCGACGACTGCCTCGGCCGATTCGACTTCGCAGCGGCGGTCAAGCTGCTCTACCACCTGACGTTCGACGACTTCTGCGACTGGTACGCGGAGGCGATCAAGCCCCGGTTATACGAAGGCGACGACGACGCGCGCGCGACGGCGCTCGCCGCGCTCGAACGGCTGCTCAAGCTCCTGCACCCCGTGATGCCTCACGTGACGGAGGAGATCTGGACGCACGTGCCTGCCCGCGAGACGCGGCTGATCGTCGCGCCCTGGCCGGAGCCAGACGGTCGCTACGCGAGCGACGCAGGTGCGCTCGACCGCGTTCAGGACGTGGCGGCGATCTTCCGGCGCAGCGGTGTACGACCGAAGCTCCAGGGTGACGGCTTGCGGATCTTCGAGGCGGTGGTGAGGCCCGAGCGGGTGAAGGCGGACGGCAACTTCGCCGCCGAGGTCGCTCGCCTCGAGCAGGAGATCTCGCGCGCGGAAGGCATCCTCGCCAACGAGCGATTCGTCGCGAAAGCACCGCCCGATGTGGTCGAGG